>USJQ01000023.1 GCA_900554985.1 uncultured Collinsella sp.
ACACACCTTCGGAAGGGAAATTTGAATGGTTGGCTTTATTCTTACCGGTCATGGACAGTTCGCACCCGGCCTCGCAAGCGCTATCGCTATGGTCGCTGGCGACCAGCCCGCTTTTACCGTCGTTCCTTTTGAGGGCGACCAGGCTGCTTCCTACGGTGAGGATCTCCGCGCCGCTATTACCGCCATGCGCGAGGAGTGCGATGGCGTGCTCGTCTTTACCGACCTGCTTGGTGGTACCCCGTTCAACCAGGCAATGATGATTGCCCAGGATGTCGACAACGTCGAGATTCTGACTGGAACTAACCTTCCCATGGTTATTGAGCTTCTGTTCCTCCGCGGCAACGCCACGCTCGCCGAGCTTGGCGAGCAGGCCGTGACCGTTGGCCAGACGGGCATCACCGCTCAGACGGTCGCTTCCGTCGCTGGTGCCGAGGAAGAGGATATCTTCGGCGACGAGGACGGCATCTAATGGCCGATTTCGGAGCCAGTGTTCTGAGTTCCTCGGTCGCTCTTTTGGGCCTGCTTGTCATCATGGGCTTGATTTACACCATCTGGTCGCAAATCAACATGAAGAAGAAGCAGAAGTACTTCAAGGAGCTGCACACGGAGCTCAAGCCGGGTCAGGAGGTTCTTTTCGCCGGCGGTATCTACGGAACCGTCAAAGGCATCGAAGGCGAAAAGGTCCAGATCAAAGTCCGATCCGGTGCCGTCGTAGATGTTTCGCGTTACGCGATTCAGGAGATCAAGTAACTGTCGTCAGCAAATAACGAAAGGAAGCTGATCAACATGGCAGAACCCAACATTCTTCTTACCCGCATCGATAACCGACTGGTTCATGGTCAGGTTGCCACCCAGTGGAACTCCACCCTGGGCTCCAACCTCATCCTCGTCGCCAACGACGACGTGTCGAACAACACCATGCGCCAGAACCTCATGAAGATGGCCGCTCCCACCGGCGTTGCTACGCGTTTCTTCTCCCTGCAGAAGACCATCGACGTCATCGGCAAGGCGAGCCCGCGCCAGAAGATCTTCATCGTGGCCGAAACACCGGAAGACGTGCTTACGCTCGTCAAGGGCGGTGTGCCTATAAAGAAGGTAAACATCGGCAACATGCACATGTCGGAAGGAAAGCGCCAAGTCGCCACCTCCGTCGCAGTTAACGACGAGGATGTCGCTGCGTTTAAAGAGCTGCAGGAATTGGGGGTGGAGTTGGAGATCAGGCGCGTTCCGAGCACGCCTGTTGAGGACACGAGCAAGCTCTTCTCGTAATCCTCATGATCCACGCTGTCAGGAATGAAACCCTGACATTCTGTACGTGAAATCCAAAGTGCGTACATACATTTTGAAAGGAGGAGCAAGATGGAATACTCGATCATCCAGGTCGCTCTGGTCTTCATCGTCACGTTCGTCGCGGCAATCGACCAGTTCAACTTCCTCGAGTCTCTCTATCAGCCCATCGTCACCGGCGCCGTCATCGGTCTTATCCTTGGCGACCTCAACACCGGTCTTCTCGTGGGTGGTACTTATCAGCTCATGACGATCGGCAACATGCCGATCGGAGGCGCTCAGCCGCCTAACGCCGTCATCGGCGGCATCATGGCAGCCATTCTCGCTATCGCTACGGGCCTCGAGCCCAACGCGGCAGTCGGCCTTGCCATTCCGTTCGCTCTGCTTGGTCAGCTCGGCGTTACCCTGGTCTTCACGCTTATGTCGCCCCTCATGTCCTCCGCGGACAACATGGCTCATAACGCTGACACCAAGGGCATCGAGCGTCTGAACTACTTCGCCATGGCTCTGCTCGGCCTGATCTTCGCCGTCGTCGTCACCCTGTTCTTCATCGCTGGCGCTACCATCGGTCAGACCATCGCTTCCGCCATCCCGACTTGGCTGCAGACCGGTCTGTCCGCTGCAGGCGGCATGATGCGCTTCGTCGGCTTCGCCGTCCTGCTCAAGGTTATGATGAACCGCGATATGTGGGGCTTCTTCCTCATGGGCTTTGGCCTCGCGCTCATCACCGTTGCCAACGATTCTCTGGCAACCCCTGCCCTGCTCATCCTCGCTCTCATCGGCTTCGGCATCGCTTTCTGGGACTTCCAGCAGCAGACCGAGCTGAAGGGTGCAGCTGTTTCTGACGGAGGTGACTTCGAAGATGGCATCTAATGAGTATGTGATCCCGGAGCACTACGAGGATCTCACTCCTGCTCCGCAGCTCGACCAGAAGACCCTCAACAAGATGGCTTGGCGCTCCTGCTTCCTGCAGGCATCGTTCAACTACGAGCGCATGCAGGCCGCTGGCTGGCTTTACTCCATCATCCCCGGTCTGGAGAAGATCCACACCAACAAGAACGACCTCGCGGCTTCCATGAGCCACAACCTGGAGTTCTTCAACACCCACCCGTTCCTCGTCACCTTTGTTATGGGTATCGTGCTTTCGCTCGAGCAGAACAAGGTTGACATCCCCACGATCCGCGCCGTCCGCGTCGCCGCAATGGGCCCGCTCGGTGGTATCGGTGACGCCCTGTTCTGGCTGACGCTCGTGCCTATCACGGCCGGCATCACCTCCAACATGGCCATCAACGGCAACGCCGCTGCGCCGATCATCTTCCTGGTGATCTTCAACGTCGTCCAGTTCGCTCTGCGCTTCTGGCTCATGAACTGGTCCTACAAGCTTGGCACCAGCGCTATTGACGCTCTGACCGCCAACATGCAGGCCTTCACGCGTGCCGCTTCCATCATGGGCGTCTTCGTCGTCGGTTGCCTGGTCGTCACCATGGGTGGCACCCAGATCAACCTCCAGATCCCCAACGGCACCACCCGTGGCCTCTCCGCTACTACCGTGATCGTCTCCGAGAAGGAGGCCGAGAACTTCACCGGTATGGAGGGCATCGATACCGAGACCGCTGAGGCCGGTACCATCGCCATGACCGATGAGGACGGCAACGCCCTCACCGCTTCCGATGCCGACGGCAACGCTGTCGAGTGCGGCGTCACCGATCTGGGCAACGGCATGGAGTCCGTTACCTACGGCACCGTCACCGAGGATCCGGTCAACTTCTCTGTTGCCGACACCCTCAACACCATCGTCCCGAAGCTCGTCCCGCTTATGCTTACGCTGCTGCTTTACTACATGTTCGCTAAGCACAGCTGGACCCCGACCAAGGGCATTCTGCTGCTCTTCGTTCTGGGCATCCTGGGCGCTGGCCCGCTTGGTCTCTGGCCGAGCATCTGGTAAGGCTCTAGCTTGAGGGGTGTGTCCCTACGCGGCTCACACCCCGACCCCTTAAGCCATGTGTATGTTAAAAGCCGCGTGCTCGAAAGAGCGCGCGGCTTTTGTTTTCTTGATGATTCGGGTGTGGCAGACAGATAATGCTTAACACCCTAGGTAGTAGCCGAGTTTGAGAAAATGGGAGGATAGGATGGCGATCGGAGCGCGTAAGCAACCGCTGTACGATCAGCTGGTCGATATTCTGACCGAAAAGATCGACCATGAATATCGCGCCGGTGACATGATTCCTTCCGAGCGCGAACTTTCGGAGCGCTATGGTCTCTCGCGCACTACGGTACGCCTGGCTCTGCAGGAACTGGAGCGTTTAGGACTGGTGGTTCGGCAGCACGGTCGCGGTACCTTTGTGACCGACCGTTCGGCAAAGGCAACCAATCTTATGCAGTCCTACAGCTTTACCGAGCAGATGCGCGCGATGGGTCGCGACCCCGCGACCACGATTCTCGAGTTTTGCGAGATGGAGGCCGATAAGAATCTGGCCGAGCATATGGGATTGCGTATCGGTGATCGCATTTTTAAGCTTAAGCGCCTTCGTTCTGCCGACAACATGCCCATGATGGTCGAACGCAGCTATCTTCCGGTTCGTCAATTTCTGTCCCTAAAGCGACCGCTGCTGGAGCGCAAGCCGCTTTACGATGTGATTGAGCAGGACTTTCAGCAAAAGATACGCGTGGCTGAAGAGGAGTTCTATGCGAGCATAGCCCGTCCCACCGACGCCCACCTTTTGGGAATTGTCGAGGGCTCGCCTGTGCTCGATTTGGTCAGGACTACGTATAACGAGTCAAACGAGGTTGTGGAGTATACACTCTCGGTTGCTCGTGCCGATCAGTTTAAATACAAGGTTTACCACCAGCGTAGCAACTAGTGTCCGCATCGTTTCCATATGGTGATTCTTTGCATTTAACTGGTTACTACCAGATAACCAACCGAAGTGTATAATTGCACGTCAGAGGATTACTTCTAGAGAGAGGTATTAGAAATGTTCGAGAAGAGTGTCGAGGAGCTCACCGAGCTCGGCGCCCAGATCACCACGGCCGAGATTGCTCAGCAGCCCGAGCTTTGGCGTGATACGCTCAACATCTATCGCGAGAACAAAGAGGCCATCGAGGCCTTCCTGGCCGAGGCTCGTGCTATGGGCGAGGGCCGTCTGTCCGTTGTCTTCACCGGTGCCGGTACGTCCGACTACGTTGGCGATACCTGCGCCCCGTACCTGCGTCACGCTGGCAACACTGATCTCTACGACTTTAAGCCCATCGCCACGACCGACATCGTGAGCGCTCCGCGCGATTTCCTGCGCGCCGAGGATCCCACGCTCGTGGTTTCCTTTGCCCGCTCTGGCAACAGCCCCGAGAGCCTTGCCGCCGTTGCCGTTGCCAAGGAGCTCGTCCACAACGTCAAGTTCCTCAACATCACCTGCGCTCCCGAGGGCAAGCTCGCCGTCGAGTCCGCTGATGATCCCAACGCGCTGACGCTGCTCATCCCGCGCGCCAACGACAAGGGCTTCGCCATGACCGGTTCTTATTCCTGCATGACCCTGCTCTCCACCCTTATTTTCGACACTGCCTCTGACGAGCAGAAGGCCGAGTGGGTCGAGACCATCGCCAAGATGGGCGAGGAGGTCATCGCTCGTGAGCCTGAGATCGCCGACTACCTGGCTGGCGACTTCAACCGCGTGACCTACTTGGGCTCTGGCTCCTTCGGTGGCCTTGCCCAGGAGAGCCAGCTCAAGATCCTCGAGCTCGCTCACGGTCTGGTCGCTACTTCCTACGACACCTCCATGGGCTATCGTCATGGACCTAAGTCCTTCGTCGACGATAAGACGCTCGTCTTCGTGTTCGTCAACCACGACGCCTACACCCGCCAGTACGACATCGACATCCTCAACGAGATCGGTGGCGACAAGATCGCTCAGCACACCGTCGCCGTTCAGCAGGAAGGTGCCACCGTCTATGAGGGTGAGTCCTTCACCTTTAAGGGCTACGAGGCGCTTCCCGAGGGTTACCTTGCTCTGCCGTTCGTGATGTTTGCCCAGGCTATCAGCCTGCTCAACTCCGTGCGCGTGGGCAACACGCCCGATACGCCGAGCCCCACCGGCACGGTCAACCGCGTGGTCAAGGGCGTGACGATTCACCCCTTCACCGCTTAATCGCGTCCCCCTGTAAGGGCGCCCGTCCGCTCATAACGGCGGGCGGGCGCTTTTTGTTTTACGTGAGCTGGGTATAAGCAACACCACAGTCAACTGCTTTAGAAGCGAGGAGTGCATATGAGCACGTACGCAATTAAGGCTGACAAGTTCTTCTTGCCGGCAGGCCCGCAACTGGGCGGCTATCTTATGGTCGAGGATGGCGTCTTTGGCGCCTGGCAGGCCGACGAGCCCTCTTGCGAGATTAAGGACTACACGGGATCGTGGATCGCACCGGGTATGGTCGATACTCACATCCATGGCTTCTACAACCACTCAACTACCGATAACGATCCCGAGGGCATCGATATCAGCTCGACCGAGCTCGCCCGTCGCGGTACCACCAGCTGGCTGCCCACGACGTTCACTGATGGCGTCGAGCAGATCAAGGACGCCTGCGCCGCCATCGCCCAGGCGGACGAGGGTCGCGGCCCCGACTTCTGCGGTGCTCGCATTCAGGGCATCTACCTGGAGGGCCCCTTCTTTACCATGAAACACGTGGGCGCGCAGAACCCCGCTTATCTGATCGACCCCTCCGAGGAGGTCTTCGACCAGTGGCAGGAAGCTGCGGGTGGTCGTATCGTTAAGAGCGCCATGGCGGCCGAGCGCGACGGTGCCGCTGCTTATGCGGCTGCTCTGAACGCCAAGGGTGTGGTGACCAGCATCGGTCACTCCGACGCCACCTACGATGAGTGCATTGCCGCCATCAACGCCGGCGCCAGCTGCTTTACGCATACCTATAACGGCCAGCGCGGGTTGCATCACCGCGAGCCCGGTGTCGTGGGTGCTGCCATGGCCACGCCCGAGACCTACGCCGAGATCATCTGTGACGGCAAGCACGTAAACCCTGCCGCCATCAAGGCGCTGCTGCAGGCAAAGGGCTGGCAGCACACGGTGCTCATCACCGACTGCCTGGGTTGCGGCGGCATGCCCGAGGGCAGCTACACCAGTGGTGGCATGGACGTCATCATGAAGGACAACCTGTGCTGGCTCGCCGACGGCAAGAGCATTGCCGGCTCGGTGCTCACGCTTGCCCAGGGCGTCAAGAACATTGTCGACTGGGGCATCGCCAGCGCCGATATCGCCATTCGCATGGCAACCGAGGTGCCGGCACGCTCCGCGCACATCGAGGATAAGTGCGGCAGCATCATGCCGGGTCGCGACGCCGACTTTGTCGTGTTCGACCATGAGCTCACCCTCGTCGAGACGTATGTTGGCGGCCAGAGCGTCGGCAACGCCTTTACCGAGTAACGATAGAAAAAGACGGCGGGCCCGAATCTGCTCGGACCCGCCGTATGGGTTAAACGCTCAAAAGCACCTTAACAGTTACAGCTTGTTAGCGATCTTCTTTGCCGTGCGCTTAACGCCGGCCACCAGGCCTCCCGCAGGATGCTCCTTTTCGTAGGCTAGACGCTTCTCGCGCTTGGCGTACTCTTCGACGATGATGTCGCCATACTCGTCTTCGATCTTGTCGAAGAAGTCGACGGCGCCCTTAATTTCCTCAGCGGTCGGGTGTCCCTTTTGGACACCGCCGGTGAGTTTGAACGGCCCCCACGTATCAAAGCCGGGGCAGCCGTAGACACCCATAAAGATGGCCTGCCTCATGCGGCAGATGCCATCGATATCCTTGCCGTACCACTTGTTTTTGCCACCGTAGGTCATAAGGCCAAACACCTTGTCCTGCGGCTGCAGCACGTTAGTGAGCACGCGCGCCATATCTTTGTCGATCTCGGAGTAATAAATGCCCGTGGCGACGCCGATCAGATGGTATTCGTGCAGGTCGGGGTACTCGTTTTTACCGAGCGACTTGACGTCGAGGGTATCGATTTCGGGGTGCGCCTCAACGATGGCGTCCACGAGCTTTTTCGTATTGCCGTGGTGGCGTGAGGCATAGAGGATGATGGTTCGCATAAGAACGCCTTTCAGCTGTAATTGCATCAATGTCTATATGGTACCCCGTTGCATGGCTGGGATACCGGACACATCGATGAACGTGCGGGTTTGTCCTTTGGCCAGGGCCGAGACGGGTACTTCCGAGCAAAAAGCAGTTGTTCGAAAGGATGGGCAATGGAATACGCTCTCTCCAACGATTCGATTTCTATTAAGGTGTCTACGGCCGGCGGCTCGTTTACCTCGATTGAGGCCGACGGTCGCGAGTATCTGTGGCAGGGTGATCCCACCGTGTGGTCCGGCCAGGCGCCGATTTGCTTCCCGATTTGCGGAGGCTTGCGCGACAACAGCGCCATGACGTTTGCCGGGCATCATGTAAAGCTCGCTCGCCACGGCTTTGCGCGCAAGCAGGAGTGGAAGCTGCTGAGCCAAGGCGAGAACGAGTTGGCTATGTGCCTGGCTTCGGAGGATAACGCCGCGCTGCTGAGCGATTATCCGTATCCGTTTAGGCTCGTCGCCCGTTATACGCTCGAGGACAGCGCCGTGCGAGTCTCCTATGAGGTGACCAACGAGGGAACCGAGGACATGCCGTTCTTTATCGGTGGACACCCCGGCTTTAGGTGCCCGCTCGACGAGGGCGAGGCCTATACGGACTACGAGCTACGCTTCGAGAAGGACGAGGCGGCGGAGCTTTGCACTGCCGTCCCCTCGACTGGCTTGATTGACGTGACCAACCGCTCCAAGAACCCCATGGTGGGCAAGACGCTGTCCCTGTCGCATGAGCTCTTCGATTTTGCGGAGACCATCTTTGACGTGCTCGAGAGCCGTCAGGTCACGCTTTCCAAAAAGGGCGAGGACAAGGGCGTCCGCCTGAGCTTTGAGGGCTTCCCATATCTCATTGTGTGGAGCAAGCCCGAGGGTGATTTTGTGGCAGTTGAGCCTTGGGGCGGCCTTTCGACCTGCTCCGATGAGGACGACGTGCTTGAGCATAAGCGTGGCTGCCTTGTCGCCAAGCCCAAGGAGACCGTCGTTCGCTCGTTCACGATTGAGATTCTGTAATTCCGTTTTGTCGACTCGTATCGCGAGGCACAAGGAGCCTGCGAGATAAGGAGCTAAAAATGATCCTCACCGTTACGATGAACCCGTCCGTCGATACACGCTATCAGCTCGATGAGCTCATTATCGACGACGTTAACCGTGTGACGCCCGAAAAGACCGCCGGCGGCAAGGGTCTCAACGTGGCCCGTGTACTGGGTCAGCTGGGCGACGACGTTGTGGCAACCGGTCTACTCGGCGGCCACATGGGCGCCTACATGGCCGAGCTCATGGATGCCAACGGCATTAAGAATGATTTTGTACCCATCAAGGGCGAGACTCGCATTTGCCTTAACATCCTCCACGCCGGCAACCAGACCGAGCTACTCGAGAGCGGCCCGACGATTGCCCCCGAGGAGCTCGATGCCTTTACCGCCAAGTTCGCCGAGCTTGCGAGCAAGGCCGCTGTCGTTACCATCTCGGGTTCGCTGCCCCGTGGTGTCGAGGCGGGCTACTACGCCAAGATCACGGGTATTGCCGAGAACGCCGGCGCCAAGGTGCTGCTCGATACCTCGGGTGCTTCGCTCGAGGCTGCACTCAAGTCCGAGGTCAAGCCCGAGCTGGTCAAGCCTAACCTGACCGAGATTAACGGCCTTCTGGGCACGAGCTTTACCACCGACGATGTGGACGAGCTCCGCGCCGCGCTCGCCTCTGATGCCCGCTTCTCCGATATCCCCTGGGTCGTCGTGTCCATGGGCGCTGCCGGCTCCGTGGGCTTCCATAATGGCCGTGCATTCCGCGCCAAGACCCCCGATATCCCCGCCGTTAACGCTACGGGCTCTGGCGATTCGACCATTGCCGGCTTCGCGCATGCGATTGCTGCAGGCGCGGATGACGAGACGGTGCTGCGTACCGCCAACACCTGCGGCAAGCTCAATGCCATGGATCCCATGACCGGCCATCTGGTCATGGACCGTTGGGACGAGGTCTACAACGGCGTTGTCGTGACCGAGCTGTAAAAGCCTGGGCGTCGGCCCCGGCATTGCTTGCTAGCTCATGTCGACGACAAGTGCGGTAGCATTATGCTGGGGCGCGACGCCGAGTTTGTCGTGTTCAATCCCGACCTTACCCTGGTCGAGACGTATGTGGGTGACAACAGCATCGGTAATGCATTTACCGAGTAGCTGCCAAATAAACGATCCGAGAGGGGATTTAGATGATTTACGGTGCATTGGGCGATATCGAGGAATACCGCGGAATGCTCAAGGGCCTCAACGTGCTGATCGACTGGCTCGAGGAGAACGACCCGGCACAGCTCGAGGTCGGCAGCCATCCGATTTTGGGTGAGAAGGTCTTTGCGAACGTCATGTCTCCCACGACGCGTCCCGAGGCTGAGGCTCACTATGAGACGCATCAGCGCTATCACGACCTGCAGATCGACGTCGAGGGTCGCGAGGCCTTCAAGGTCGCTACGGGCAGCCTGACGCTGGTCCAGGAGTTTGACGAGAAGGACGACTATGATCTGGTCGATTCCGACGCCTCGATCGCCGGCGATCTTGCCGACGACAAATTCGCGCTGTTCGTTGCCGGCGAGCCCCACATGCCCACGCTCGAGTTCCCGGGCGATGGCGCGCAGCCGGTCAAGAAGATCTGCTTTAAGCTGCTTGCTGACGCCTACTGGGAGGAGTAGCGCGCTACTCGGCTGAGTTGCGCGTCTGATGGCGTGATTCCCCTAGGGAAATCACGCTAGGACCCCGCCAAACGTGCTTTCCCTAGGGGAATCACGTTTGGCGGGGTTTTCGGTTTTGAAT
>USJQ01000024.1 GCA_900554985.1 uncultured Collinsella sp.
AAAGGCGTCACGGTCGGCGATCAGCAGCTTGTGAGCCTCGTCGATATCAACGGCCTGCTTGGCGGTGATGGCGGCAAGCTGCATATAGCGCGTGCTGATGGAGTTGCCGAAGGTGTTCATCTGAGAGCCGTGGTGATTGATGTAGAACTCACGCTGGATCTCATAGCCGGCGTGGTCCATAACGCGGCAGAGCGAATCGCCCAGCGCGGCCCAGCGGCCGTGGCCGATGTGCATGGGGCCGACGGGGTTGGCGGAAACGAACTCGACCTGGGTCTTCAGGCCACCACCGACGTTGGACTTAGCGAAGTCCATGCCCTTCTCGCGAGCCTCGCCAAAGATGGCATTCTTGACGGCAACGGAGAGGTAGAAGTTGATGAAGCCGGGGCCTGCGATCTCGACCTTCTCGATCGCGGGGTCCTCGGGCATATGGGCAACGATGGCCTCGGCGATCTTGCGCGGGGCGCAGTGGGCCAGCTTGGCGGACTTCAGGGCCATGGTAGAGGTCCACTCGCCATGAGAAGTGTCAGCCGGTCGCTCGATAGCGCAATCGTCAAGTTCAAATGCGGAAAGGTCGCCGGCCTCCTGGGCCGCAGCAAGCGCAGCGCGTACCAGCTCTTCAATCTTCTCGGGCATAGATCCTCCTTGTGTTAAAGCCCCCGAGCTCTTGGTCACTCGTAGGGCAAAAGCCAGAGTTTGTAGCACTCTATCACAAGCGACGGGCACTGTCGCAGGGTAAAGCTAATAGATATTGCATATGCACAAAAATGACTACAGTTTGCATGGAGTCACTCAAAGATGCGGGTCTGCCTGGAGATTATGCAGGCGTTGAAAATGCATAAAGGTGTGAATGAGCTGCGTCTGTTATCGAATACTCTTACCTATCAGAATTGTGTGCTTTTCCTGCATAAAGTAAGGGTTTGCGCACGTCAGCGTGTTATTCTAGACATACGTAAATTCGTATAAGTTGGAGGTAGCATGTTCTCAATCGGTCAACACGTCATTCATCCGGGTCAGGGAGTCTGCACCGTCGTCGGTTTTAGGGACGACACGCCGCAGCCCATGCTGTTGCTCGAGACCAAGCAGGGACATGCGCAGACGATCCTCATGTACCCCGTGGCGCAGGCCGATCGTTTGCATGCCGCCATCTCCCAGCAAGATGCCGAGCACCTGCTGAGCCACTATGACGAGCTGGAGTGCGACACCTTTACCGAGCGTAACAGCTCGCTTGAGGAGACGCACTTTAAGCAGCAGCTCAAGCTGGGCGCGCCCGAGACGGTCCGCGTGGCAAAGACCATGATGCACCGCATTCGCCAGGCCGAGGAAGCTGATAAAAAGCCCAGCTCTTACTACATGCGCGTACTCAAGGAGGCCAAGCGCCGCTCCATTGAGGAGTTCGCCGTGGCCCTGGGCGTCACCGAAGAGGACGCCGAAGCCCGCCTAGCCCAAGCCGCCCTCAACTAACCCATCCGCGCCAAAAACCACCACAAAGGGGACAGGCACCTTTGTGGTGGTTTTTTCGTTCTAGTCGTTCTAGTAGTATTCATTCTTAGCGATACCTACGAGCACAAGGAGCCTCTTATGGCAGAGCCACTTACCGCCGGAATCACCCGCGACCGTGCGTTCGAACTGCTCAACGAGCACAACAAGGACCCGTTCCACATCACCCATGGCGAAACGGTCGAGGGCACCATGCGCTACTTTGCGCGCGAGTTCGACCCCGAGAACGAGGAGTTTTGGGGCATCGTCGGCCTGCTGCACGACCTGGATTGGGAGGAGCATGAGGACGACCCCATGAACCACACCATCTATGCGGCCGAGATCCTTGAAGGCGAGGGCGCCTCTCCCGATCTCATTCGCGCCATTCAGACGCACACGTCGGACTTCAACACCTCGCTGCCCAAGCCCGAGCTGCAGATGGAAAAGATCCTGTTTGCCTGCGACGAGCTCACCGGCCTGATCGGCGCTGCCGTCATCATGCGTCCGAGTAAGAGCGTCATGGACTTTACGACCAAGTCGCTCAAGAAGAAGTTCAAGGACAAGCGCTTTGCCGCCGGCTGCTCGCGCGACGTGATTACGCAGGGTGCCGAGATGCTGGGCTGGGAGCTCCCCGAGCTCTTCGACCGTACCATCGCGGCCATGCAGTCCTTCGCCCCCGACCGCGATACCTTCCAGGCCTAACCGCCCACGCCACCTAAAACCGCCACAAAGGGGACAGGCACCTTTGTGGCGGTTTTCGTTTACGAGGGGTTTAGGGGCGGACCTGGCCGGTGCCGCGGAGCTTGTATTTGTAGGTAGTGAGGGCCTCGGCGGCAAAGGGGCCGCGGGCGTGGAGCTTTTGGGTCGAGATGCCGATCTCGGCGCCCAGGCCAAACTCGCCGCCGTCGGTGAAGCGCGTGCTGGCGTTGGCATACACGGCCGAGGCATCGACCGCGTCCAGGAAGCGCTCGCAGGCATCCTCGTCCTCGGCAACGATGGCCTCGGAGTGCATGGTGCCGTAGCGGTTGATGTGCGCGATGGCTTCGTCCTCGTTCGCCACGACCTTCACGCTCATCTCGAGCGCCAGATACTCGCGGCCCCAGTCCTCCTCAGTCGCGGCAACATAGTCGTCGCCCTCGGCAAGCCCGGCGGCAGCGCATGCGGCGCACGTGGCCTCGTCGCCGTGAATCAGCACGCCGTGGTCGTGCAGCACGGCAACGACCGCCGGCAAAAACGAATCCGCCACGGCACGGTCGACCAGCAGCGACTCGGCGGCATTGCACACGCCCACGCGCTGCGTCTTAGCGTTGACGATAATGTTGAGCGCCTTGTCAAAATCGGCGGATTCATGCACGTAGATGTGGCAGTTGCCTGTGCCCGTCTCGATCACCGGCACAAGCGACTCGCGCACGCAGCGCTGGATCAGGCCCGCACCGCCACGCGGAATGAGCACATCGACAATACCGCGGAGCTTCATGAGCTCGCCGGTGGCCTCGCGGTCGGTGGACTCGATCATCGAGATAGCTTCGCGTGGAAAGCCCTGGGCCTCAAGCGCATCGGCCAGCAGTTCGGCAATCATGGCGCACGAGTGATAGGCCAGCGAACCGCCGCGCAGGATGCAGGCGTTGCCGGTGCGGATGCAGATGCCCGCGGCATCGGCCGTCACGTTGGGGCGCGCCTCGTAGACCATGGCAACCAGGCCCAGCGGCACACTCACGCGCGTAAGGTCCACGCCACTCGCAAGCACACGGTGATCGAGCACGCGGCCCACGGGATCGGGCAGCTCGGCGAGCTTCTCCAGGCCGGCGGCCATGCCCTCGACGCGCTCGGGCGTCAGCAGCAGACGATCGAGCAATCCGACCGAGGTGCCCGCATCACGCGCAGCGGACATATCGAGCTCGTTGGCGGCGACGATGGAGTCGATACCGTTGCGCAGTGCTGCGGCCATGGCGCGCACGGCCTCCTGGCGCTGCTCGTCGCTCGCCGTGGCAAGCGAGGCCGACGCTGCCTTAGCGGCAACGGCAAGATCGTGGACATACGTGGCTATATCGACCGACATGGACGGCCCTTTCTCCTAGAAGTTTGCAACCATGGTAGCCGATTTGCGCATGGCCTCGCCCGCGGCGGTAGAATTGGTCAACCCGAAACACCGCAACGAACGGAAGACTCACATGGCCCTCATTACTTCGTACCACGTCCCCGGCCTGTATGTCGAGGACCACAGCATCGACGTCCCCCTCGACTGGCGCGGCCTGGAGCCAATGCTCCTGGCCGTCGGCAGCACCATGCGCCGCGGCGCTATGCCGGCGCCCATCGCCGGCGCGCCCGAGAGCATCAAGCTCTTCTACCGCGTGGTTTGCGCACCCGACCGCATCAACGACGACCTGCCGCTCCTTCTCTTTTTGCAGGGCGGCCCCGGCGGCGAGAGCCCGCGTCCGCTGTCGCCCACGAGCGACGGCTGGATCGAGGAGGCCGTCAAACACTTCCGCGTGGTCCTGCCCGACCAGCGCGGCACCGGACGCAGCAGCTGTGTTGACGGACGCACGATCGCGGCCTTGGGCGAGCGCGCCGAGGCAGCCGGCGCCGATGCGGCCCGCTCGCAGGCGGACTTCCTCAAGCGTCACCTCGCCAGCTCTATCGTGCGCGATTTTGAGTACCTGCGCCTGGTAGGCTTTGGCGGCAGGCCCTGGGTCACACTCGGGCAGAGCTACGGCGGCTTTTTGACGCTGAGCTATCTGTCGCTCTTCCCCGAGGGCGTGGCGGCAAGCTTTACCTGCGGCGGCATCCCCCACGTGCCGGCGAGCGCAAGCGAAGTCTACGCGCACACCTTCCCGCGCATGGTCGCCAAAACGCAGCAGTATTACGACCGCTACCCTGCCGACGTCGAGCGCGTGGCAGCCCTGGCCGATGCGCTCGAGGCTCAGAAGCCCGTGCTGCCCGACGGCTCGCCGATGACGGTCGAGCGCCTACAGCTCATGGGCAGCGACTTTGGCATGAAGCCGAGCTTTGAGCGCATGCATTGGATTATCGATCACGCTTTTGTTGACGGCGACGGTACGCTGAGCTGCGGCTCCTCAGTATCCGACAGCTTTTTGATGCGCGCCTTCGAGCGCACCAACACGCGCACGAATCCGCTGTACTGGACGCTGCAGGAGTTCATATACGCCGACGGTGACACCATGCCCATTGGCTGGACCGCGGCTGAAGAGAAGGCACACCGCGCCGAGTTTGACACCCTCGCGCGCCCGCTCATGTTTACCGGCGAGGCCATGTTCCCGTGGATGTTCGAGCAGATGCCCGAGCTCAAGCCCTTCAAGCCCGCCATGGACCTGCTGATGGAAGACACCAGCTGGGACAAGATCTACGACCCGCAGCGACTGGCGTGCAACGAGGTGCCCCTGCAGGCCGCGGTGTATTTCGACGACATGTACGTCGATTCGGGCATGCAGCTCGATACGCTCAGCCGCGTGGGTAACTCGCATGCCTGGGTGACCAACGAGTTCGAGCACGACGGTCTACACGGTAGCGTGGTGTTCAAGCACCTCTTCAACGAAGCCCTCAACCGCGGAGACCTGCGCCAAATCTTCTAGCAAAGGAGCGTCCCCACCTGCCGGCACAAAAGGAACGTCCCCAAGTGCCGGCACGAGAAAGACAGCGCCACGGGAAACGATCCGCAGCGCTGTCTTTCTTTATGCAAATACGATCAAGTTATCCCTGTGTATCGCGGGCTTCTCGGCCAGGTCTGCGAGCAGGCGGTTGCTGGCGATCTGGTCCTGGCGGCGACCGGCAGCAAGCTCCAGCACGTCCGAATCGGCCTCGGCGATACCGCGGGCGACGACCATACCGCTCGGATCGCACACATCGAGCACATCGCCCTCGGCAAACTGGCCATCGACCTCGCGAATACCCACCGCAAGCAGGGAAGAGCCACGGCTGACCAGCGCCTTCGCAGCACCATCATCGACCGTCACCGAGCCATGTGCCTTGTCGCCCAGCGCGATCCACAGCTTGCGGGGTGCGATGTCCAGACGCTCCGCCGGCGGATCGAACAGCGTGCCCACGCTCTCGCCGCGGGCGAGACGCACGAGCGCATCGGGCTCCTCGCCCGAGCAAATCACGCTCTGAATGCCCGCCGTCATCAGGATGCGGCTCGCGCGGATCTTGGTAATCATGCCGCCCGTGCCCACCGATGTTATGCACGACAGGAACACACTCGGCCGTGGGGTCTTCATGCGGATTGGCAGTATAGAGACGATCGATGTCCGAGAGCGTCACGCACAGATCGGCAGAAACCAGGCAGCTCACAAGCGCCGCCAGCGTGTCGTTGTCGCCAAACTTGATCTCATCGACGGTGACGGTATCGTTCTCGTTGACGACCGGCACCACACCCAGCTCCACAAGGCGAAGCAGGGCGTCGCGCGCGTGCAGGTAGGACGTGCGGCGCGCCGTGTCGTGACGCGTGAGCAGCACGAGCGAGGTGAGCAGGTCGCGCGCATGGAACTCCTCGTCGTAGGCCGACGAGATGATGCACTGACCGGCCGAGGCGCAGGCCTGCAGGCTCGGCAGGTCGCCGACCGGCTTACGGTCGAAGCCCAGCACGGGATAGCCGCAGGCAATGGCGCCCGAGCTCACCACGATCAGGCGCCAGCCAAGCTCGCGCAGCGCTGCGGCCTGGTCGGCAAGCCCGCCGATAAAGGCGCGGTTGACCTTGCCGTCGGCGCCCACCACCGTGGACGAACCGATCTTTACCACCATCGTTTTATAAGAAGTCGTCATACGTCAAACCAATCAACTGTTCAGCGAACGGCCGAGGCGGTGGCCAGGGAAGCGTGACTCGCCCCTACCGCCCAAGGAATTAGTGAGCCCAGGGAAAGGCAGAGGCCGCGGCCATGTTCTTGCGCACGAGCCCGTCGCGCACCTGAGCCAGGCCCTGCTCCATACCCACCACATAGGTCTGCGGGTACAGGAAGCGCTTGAAAGCTGCGTCCAGATGGTCGAGCGCCCAAGCACAGCGCTCGCGCGCGTCCTGGATGCTCTCACGCGGAGCCACCGCACTGCCATCGCGCACGATCGGCACCAGCAGCTCGCGATACTCGAGTTCGGACACGTCGGTCACCAGGGCGGCATCGTTCACGGCCACAAGGGTATTGCCGCGCGCGGCGCCCTCCCCTGCCAGATGATCCTCGTCATAAATCATGTCGCAAACCGGGCCGCCAAAGCCGTCGTAATAGCGTCGTACGCGCTGCACGCCGGGGATCGTGCGCTTGTAGGGCTGCTCGGAAAGCTTCACCACCGGCGTCCACGGCTCCGCGTCGCTCGCACGACGGGCCGAAAGCTTGTACACGCCGCCCAGCGCAGGCTGATCGTAGCAGGTCGCGAGTTTGGTGCCCACGCCAAAGCTGTCGATGGGCGCGCCCTGGTCGAGCAGGGACTGAATCGTGTACTCATCCAAATCGTTAGAAACCGAGATCCCCACATAGGGCAGGCCCTCGGCATCAAAACGGCCGCGCACATACTTTGAGAGCTTGGCGAGGTCGCCGGAGTCGATGCGAATGGCCGACAGGCGCTCGCCCACCGCTTCCATCTCCTTGGCAACCGTAATGGCATGTTCACAGCCCTCGCGCACGTCATAGGTGTCGATGAGCAGCGTACAGTTCTTGGGGCTCGACTTGGCAAAGGCGCGGAAGGCCTCGAGCTCGGAATCGAAGCTCATCACCCAGCTGTGCGCATGCGTGCCAAAGACGGGAATACCGTAGCGGCGGCCGGCGAGCACATTGGACGTAGAGGAGCAGCCGGCAACGTAGCTCGCGCGCGCGACGGCCAAGCCGCCATCGGGACCCTGAGCGCGGCGCAGGCCAAACTCGGCAACGGGACGGCCGTCCGCCGCCAGCACCACGCGCGCCGTCTTGGTGGCGACAAGCGTCTGGAACCCAACGATGTTGAGCAGCGCCGTCTCGAGCAGCTGGCACTCCAGCGCGGGGCCGGTGACGCGAACCATGGGCTCGCGCGGAAAGACGAGCTCGCCCTCGGGCACGGCGTCGATGTTTACATGCGCACGAAAATCGCGCAGGTAGTCGAGGAATCCAGGCTTGAACATCGCGCCGCCGGCCGGGGCCTGGAGCGAGGCGAGGTAGTCGATGTCCTCGGGCGTAAAGCGCAGATTCTCGACCAGCTCGGGCAGCTCGGCGGTGCCGCACATGACGGCATACGCGCTGCCGAAGGGATGGTCGCGGTAAAACGCCGTAAAGCAACCCTGCTCATTGGCCTTGCCGCTCTCCCACAGGCCCTGGGCCATAGTGAGTTCGTACAGATCAGTGAGCATTGCAATGTCGGTGGGATGCGAGATGTCGGTCAAAGCCATGGGGCGACCTTTCGGATGCGTTGTGCAGAGGTTGAGGGTTGGCGAGGCGGGCGTGCGGGCATGGAGCCCAGCGCGAACAGGCTAAAGCAGGCCCATGCTGGTCAGGATCGTGTAGCCCATAAAGATGACAAACGCGATGAGGGCAAGGACAATGATGATTTTTTGAGCCGGCGCCATACCGGGGATCTCGTTCTCACCCGCAGGCTCCTTGGAGGTAACCATGCGCTGGGCAAAGCTCATCTCGTCACGGCTCGGCTTGGGATCGACGGACTTGGGACGAGCGGCCTTTTTAGGCTGAGGTTTGGGCGCGGCAGGTGCAGGCTTCGCAGAAGCGGGCTTGGGTGCGGGCGCGGGCTTGGGCTCGGATGCAACCTTCGCAGCGGCCTCCTCGGCCTTCTCGCGCTCGGCACGCAGGGCGGCCAGCTCCTCACGCTCGCGGCGTGCCTCTTCCTGGGCCTCGCGACGAGCTTTCTCGGCGCGGAGCTCTTCCAACTCGGCGCGCTCCTCGGCAGACAGTGGTTGGGACTCAAGCTCGGCCATGGTACAGCCCTTTCTTTTAAAAAAAGCCGCCGACACAATGTCAGCGGCTTATCAAATCCAAGGGTGGAGACGAAGGGAGTCGAACCCTCGGCCTCTGCCATGCGACGGCAGCGCTCTCCCAACTGAGCTACGTCCCCAGGACAAGTCGATATTTTACCTACGGCTCGCCAGCTGTCAACGCCCAATACCCAGTCTTTTTGGGGCGCGGCTATTTTAACAACTTTTCGAGCAGGCGATCCTCTCGATGATTTTTTAATCCCCGTCCCAGAAAAATCATCGGCGAGCGCGCTACTTTGCGCTGGTGAGGACGCCGGTGGTGTCGAACGCCGGGGTAAAGCTCTCGTCTACCGCGCCGCCTTCTTGCCAGAACATCGTCGTAAAGCCCAGATCGTCGGCATGGTCGAGCACTTGCTCGTACTCCTCGCGCGTCACGGCGCGTGCCAGGTCGCCGCCCTGCTCGCGCATCAGCGCATTGGGCGTGTACTGGTTCATGACCGAGATCGGCACGTCGCCCACCGTCTGCCACACCAGGTCCAGCACGCGGCACGAGTCATCCGCATGCCCCGGCAGCACCAGGTGGCGCACGATCATGCCGCGCTTCATGAGCCCATTCTCGTCCACTAGCTCTCCCCCGCGGCGCTCGATCTCGCGTGCCATCTGCGCTAAGCCCGACACGGCCACACGCGGGTAGTCCTTAATGTGGGAGAGCGACTGCGCAAGCCCGGCATCGGCATATTTAAAGTCCGTAAGCCACACGTCGACCAGGTCGCCCAGCGCCGCCACGGCACTCGCGCGCTCGTAACCACTCGTGTTGTAGACAATTGGGATGACCAACCCGCGCGTCCGTGCCGCGGCAATCGCGGCAGGCAACAGGTGCGCATAGTGCGTCGCCGTCACCAGGTTGATGTTATTGGCGCTCTGGTCCTGCAGCTCCAGCATAATCTCGACCAAACGCTCGGGCGAAATCTCAAGACCGAAATTGCCCGTCGAGATCTCGTGGTTTTGGCAGTAGATACATTTGAGCGAACAGCCGCTAAAGAAAATCGTACCCGAGCCGGCCTCGCCCGAAATGGGCGGCTCCTCCCACATATGGAGCGCCGCGCGGGCGACCTTAAGCGTGTTGTCGGCGCCGCACACGCCACGCGCGCCCTCGTCGCGCGCCGCACCGCAACGGCGCGGACACAAATGGCAGGCGGGCGAAAAAAGTTCGGTCAACGACGTCGGCATAAAAACATGCTCCAAAACAATGATTCAGCAGCTCAAACGTAAAGGGACCAACCGCACAGACGGCTCGAGCCCA
>USJQ01000025.1 GCA_900554985.1 uncultured Collinsella sp.
GTCTCAAGAAGGAGTAACATCGGGACTTGCAGCGACGGACCTCAGGACGCTCTTACACCACGTCTGCGCGCGCCACCCACTGCCATATAACTAACGCCCTATAGCGGGCAAAAAACAGGCCGCAGTCCATCGCTGCGGCCTGTTTGGAGTCCAAAAGAGGCGCTAAGCGCTGTAACCCATCGCCTGCAGGACAAACATGACGACCGTCAGCACCGTAATCACACCGATAGTCGCCCAAGTGAGCACATTCCACACGCGGCCGTTGCGGTTAGTGCCCATAATGTGACGGTCAGCGGCAATAACTACCTGGAACACCAGAACCACGGGCAGCAGCACGCCGTTGATGACCTGCGAGGTCATCATAATCTGGAACAGGTCGACGCCGGGCATGAGCACCAACACGGCAGAAATACCGATGATGGCCGTTATAATACCGCGGTAAACCGGGGCCTCGTCCCAGCTGCGATCGGCGCCGCGCTCCCAGCCAAAAGCCTCGCAGATGGCACTCGACGTAACGCCCGGCAGCACGCAGGCAGCCAAAAAGCTCGCTGCGACCAGGCCCGAGGCAAACAGCACCGTGGACCACTGACCCGCGATGGGCTCCAGCGCGCGCGCGGCATCGGCGGCATCGCTAATCTGAATACCCGCCGGGAACAGCACCGTACCGGTCGTGATGATAATGAAGCCCGCAATGATATCAGCAGCGATCGAGCCGCTCACGGTATCAATACGCTGCAGCACGATATCGTCCTCGCCCGCATTCTTATCGACCACGTTGTTCTGAGCCAGGAAGATCATCCACGGTGCGATGGTGGTACCGATCGTTGCGACCACGAGCGACACGTAGCTGGGGTCGTTTTGAATATTGGGAACGACCAAGTCGACCGCGACCTCACCCCAGTTGGGACCGGCCATAAACGCGGCGACGATGTAGGTCACGAACACGCAGCTTACCAGCAGCAGAATCTTCTCGATGCGCTGGAAACTGCCCGACATGGTAAGCATCCACACCAGCAGCGCCACGAGCGGCACCGAGATGCTCGCCGGCACGCCAAACAGAGCAAGGCCGCTCGCGATACCCGCGAACTCCGAGATGGTCACCGCCGTGTTGGCGATCAGCAGCGCCGCCATGGCCAGCACGCTTTTGCGCACGCCAAAGCGCTCGCGAATGAGCGATGCCAGGCCCTTGCCCGTGACGCAGCCGCAGCGCGCCGCGGTCTCCTGCGTCACGATGAGCAGCACAGTCATGACGGGAAGCATCCAGAGCATTTTGTAGCCATAGCTGGCGCCCGCGCTGGAATACGTTGCAATGCCGCCGGCGTCATTGCCCGAAAGCGCCGCCAGCAGACCGGGGCCCATAGCGCCAAAGATGGCCGCGATGGTCAGTTTTTGCTTGGTGCCCGACTTTTGCTTGGTATTTTGCACGCGACCACCTAACCCATGACTGACATGGCGAGCAGCACCGCGGCGATGCAATACGCCACACACGAGATCATGACGGCAATGACGTTCATGGCGGTGCCCGACGTGTTGAGGTCATGCTCGTCACGCCAGAACAGCACCATCAGGTAAATCACGGCACTCATGTTGCCAACCAGGCAAATGATGGCAGCGATATTAAAACACCCGGTAAAGAGTTGCTCCTCAAACATGGACGCATCGGGGAACGCAGCGGTGCGCACCAGCTGGGCGCACAGGTAGGTCACGAGTGACAGAATCAGGCCCATGCCCGTGCTCTGGAAGAAGAACCCCAGATACGGCTTGGGCTCGTCGTCGTGACCGTCATACTCCAGGAAGTAGTTCTTGACGAACGACACCATGCGCGAGGCCGCCAGCAGCACGAGCGGCATGGCGCACATGGGGAACACCACCAGATGCGCGGAGCCGAGCGCCGTCCCCAGCACGGTCGCCATGATGCACGACGCGATGCCCCATACAACAACCCAGTACTGGCGATGCACGAACCAGCTGAGCACGTTCGTCGAGTCGTCCGACGCGCTGTCGCCCGAGCCGACACCGGCGATCTGCAGGTCCTCCTGATGCTCCTCGGCGATAACGTCCATGGCGTCGTCGAAGGTTACGATACCCAGGATATGACGGTTCTCGTCGCAGACGGGGATAGCGACCAGGTCATACTTGGTCATCTCGTCCGTCACGTCTTCCTGGTCCTCGTCGGGCGACACGTAGACCAGGTCGCGATAGGCCAGCTGACCCAGCGTGGCGTCGCGGTCGGCTACGATCAGCGTTCGCAGCGAAAGCACACCGGTCAGCATGCCGCTCGGATCCTCGGTATAGACGTAGTAGACGCTCTCGAAGTCCTCGTCGAGCTCGCGAATCGCCTCGATGGCGTCACCGACCGTTGCCGTGGCAGGCAGGGAGACAAACTCCGAGGTCATGATGCGGCCGGCGGTGTTGTCCTCATACCCCAGCAGGTTACGAATCGCCTTCTCCTCCTTGACGCCCATCAGGCGCAGAAGCTTCTCGGCCTTCTCGTAAGCGAGCTCGTCGATCAGGTCGGCTGCATCGTCCGGGTCCATCATGGCCAGCATCGACGATGCGTCCGTGTCGGACAGGCCCTCGAGCATCTCGGTCATAAGCTCGTCGTCATCGAACTCCGAGATAGCTTCGGCGGCCTGGGCAGTATCGAGCTGCGCAAACACCTGCGCACGTAGGCGCGGGTCGAGCTGCTCGATAATGTCGGCGATGTCGGCAGGGTGCAGCTCGCCGAGCGTCTTGTGCGACACCGAGAGTTGAATGTTCTTGGTCGAGCGGTCGAGCAGGTCCATGTAGGACCAAGCGATGATGTCCTCACTGAGCGGCTTGCCCAGGTGCTTCATAAAGCCTTCGACGATATGCTCGAGCGCGGGGCTGATGGCGCGTAGCAGACCGCGGGCACCGACCTCGGCGCCCAGCAGGCGCAGCTGGTTTTCGCCCGACATGGAAAACTTGATGTCGTTTACGCGCACGACCTTCATGCCCTGCGTGTCGACGATCTGCTTGTTGAGCACGTCGCGTGCGAGCAAGAGCTCGGTCGGCTGCAGGTACGAAAAACGGATTTCGGTGGCCGACGTCTTAAGGTGTACACCTGTCTCGTCGATACGGTCGACCCATTTGCGCCAGCTGATCATAAACGGCGTCTTGCCGGGGCCGCGGAACGCGAGCGACGTCACGTGCGGAAAAACTTCGCCGGTTGCAATGCCAAAATCGTTGACCACGCCGAGCTTTTCGCCGTCGACGTCCAAGACTGGCAATTTGAGCATCTCACTCAGATAATTCAATGGTGCTCCCCATCATTATTCCTCCGGACGCGGCCGCGCGTGCGGCGTCCGGGGGCTTCTGGATATGTATACGCATGCGCGGGCGGCACGCCGCTCGACGCTTACACCCCGTGCATGCGCAAAAAGCACCTGCATGGGGTCATCGACTGTATGGTCGAGGTTTGGATTTCACCTGTAACCTTTCTCTTGACCCTCATTAACCGCAGTAACTATAGCATCAGCATCGCCCTGCGGCATCGAATTTATGCGCTGCACATTGCAGGCATACCAAACGCTGACGCATCCGTGACATAGTCATTGGGGACGTTCTTAAATGACTACCCAATAACTACTCTGTGGTGTCGTTGTCCTCGGCAAGTTGGGGGAACACGGCATCCTTGGGCATGGTGACCTTCGTCAGCGAGGTGAGCTTTTTGCTCAGCGACGCGTCCGTCTTGACCAGGTCGCTGAGCGTCACGATCTTGTAGCCGTCGGCAATGAGGCCGTCGATAATCTGCGGCAGCGCCTCGAGCGTCTGCTCGGCGCATTCGTCTCTATCGGTGAGCAGCACGATATTGCCCGGCGTCACCGAATCGAGCACCGTCGAGACCTGCTCGTCGGCACCGTTGAGCAGCCAGTCGCCCGAGTCAATATTCCACGAGACCACGGCGGAGACCAGGTCCATCGCATCAATCCAGTTTTGCTCGTCAAAGGCAGCGTAGGGAGCACGCAGCAGCATCGTCTTCACGCCGGTCGCCGACTTAATCGCATCGGTGCCTTTCGTGATCTGCTCGCGTACCGCCTCACGGTCCTGACCCTTGAGCGAATCGTCGCTGTAGCTGTTGGATCCGATTTCGCACCCGGCATCGACAATCGCCTTGGCCGTGGCGGACGAGGCCTCGACCGCATCGCCCGAAAGGAAGAACGTCGCGGTGACGCCCTTTTCCTTGAGTACCTGCAAAATCTGCTTGGTCGCTCCGCTCGGGCCCTCATCAAACGTCAGCGCCACGTACTTTTCGTTGCCCTTGGGCGCCACGCTCGCGCACGCAACGACGCAATCGGTAGCGGGCACAACCTCGCCGCGGTCCTGCGTCTTGCCCGACTGCTCACCAACCCACACCTCGGATCGGCCCTGGACACCCCATGTCCGCACATACTCGATAGCGCCCGTGCCCTCGACCTTGAGCTTGGGCTCGATAACCGTAGCCTGAACCTCGTGCTTCTCGTAGGTGTTACGGCCATCCTTGACCGTCACCTTCTCGCCGCCCTCAAGTTCGCGGCTATCCCATTTGCCCTGCTTCACGCGCTTGCCGTCGACCTTCACCGACAGCTTTTCGCCCCCATGGCGCTTGAGCACGCTGTCATCGACGGCCAGCAGGTCGCCTGCGTCGTAGGTGTCAATCAACTCCTGGTCGTCGATGAGATTCTGCAGCGTAGAGCCCACACGCACCGCTGTCTTCTGGCCGTTGAGCTCCACGTCCACACTGCGGTTGACGTAGCCCACGACGGCAGCGATAAACAGCACGAGCGCGCAACCCACGGCGATGAGCGCATAGGGCAGGCGAGACGAACGACGGGGCGTACGGCTGTTGCCGATGCGAGCGCTGCGGTCGCTAAACCCGCGGCTATGGTTGAGGTACATCGCGCCGGGCTTACGGCGACGGCGGCGCTGACCGCCGGGCAGCTGCCCCAGGTCGCGGCGCGCCGTCGGACGCGCACCCGAACGCCCGTTTAAGTTGGATCCGTTTTGGCGCATGTGCCCTCCCCCATAAACACAGCAAGCCGGAGCAACAGGTCTCCGGCTTGCCTCCCATCATTTGGTACGTCGCTATTTGCTAGTTTTCGACGAGCCCCCGCTCGCCTTTTGGTATTCGTCCTTAAAGGCCTTGAACATACCGCGCGTCTTGCCGAGCTGCTTGCCCAGTGCGCGGCTGCCCTTGTCCACGGCGACCGATCCCTTGTCATCGAGCACCTTGGCGCCCTTTTTGACCTTGTCGCCCACCACGACGCTGGCCTCGGCGGCCTTGGCAGCCGCACCGCCCGAATACCCGAGCGACTTGACCTCGTCCGAGACGACCATCGCGCCGTTCTCGTAGCCGCGCAGCATCGTCGGCGGCACCTGCGTGTCACCAACCAAAACACTCGAAGCAGCGCCGGCGGTCACATAGAATGCCTGCACGATGCCCGAGCGCGGCTTGAACTCAACGTCCGAGCAATAGCCCACGACGTCGCCCGATTCCGTGCGCACGTCCATACCGACCCAGATGATGCAATCGTCCAGGTTGATGTCGAGGCGCTTGGCCGCAGCGGTATCGTAGGTGCCCTTGACGTCGTCAACCGCGATGGCGCCCTCGTAGACACCAATGGCATCGAGCGCTACGAATCGGTCGGGACGCTCGATCATGCCCGCGATATCGGACTGGCGGACCATAAAGCCGACCACGCGCGTACCGCCCGGGGTAAAGACCGGAAAGTGAATCTTTCCGAGCTTTTTAGGGCTGCGCGGCGTGCCGTCCTTTTTGGTGCGCTTGTCCTCGGTAGGCTTGCGATAGATCTTGGCGCCGACAAAATCCCCGGCGCGCATTATGCCTCGGTCGAGGGCTCCGCAGCCTCGGCATCAGTCTCGACGGCGTTCTCGACCACGACGTCGGCGGCAGGCGTCACGTTGCCGCCCGAAATGGCGTCGTTGAGCTGCTCGCGCAGCTGGTCCATGCGCTCGCGGGCCAGGTCGACCTTGGCGCGCAGGTCGTCGGTCTTGGCGTCGACCATCGGGCCAAAATCGTTGACCGCAGCACGGGCCTCCTCGGCGCTGTGCTCGTAGGTGTCACGCATATTGTCCCAAGCGTCGTTGGCGATATCGGCAGCCATGGCGCGGGTCTCGGCGCCCGAGCGCGGGGCCAGAGCAACGCCGACAATAGCGCCGGCAGCGGCACCAAAAAGTGCGCCGGAGACAAAGCTGAAAGTCTTACCCATGATCATTCCTCTCCTGCGGGCACGTCGGTGCCCACCGTTTGAATGCTGTCCATTATACCCGCAGCGCATCACTTGCCGCTCCGCTCATCTGCGTACGGCAAAGGCGCAGGTACGTGATGGTGATAAACGCGTAGGCCTACTCCTGAGGCATAGCCGGCATGGCCACCGTGGCACCCGGGTCCTCGCCGGCGCCGTCCACGAGCGGCAGACCGCCCTCATGCGCAGGTCCCGCCGAAACCGTCGCCGCACCGCCAAAGACGGCAGCGGAAGCCTCGTGGTTTTCGGCGACCGCGCCCTCGGTATCAATCGTCACCTGGGGCTCGTCGTCAAAGTTGGGAACGCCCTGGGGCTCGGTGGGAACGGACTCGGCGGTCGCATCGGCAACAGGCTCGGCGTCGACCGGCACATCACCCTCGTCAGCGCCCTCGTCCTCGGCAGCATCTTCGCCGTTCGCAGCGGCGACGGCCTCGTGAGGATCCTTGCCCTCGGCCTCGGCGCGCATGCCCAGCACCAGGTTGCGCAGGCCCGCGACCGTGCCTTCCACGTCGGGGGCAGGCTGGTCGGCGTGCAGATAGGCCCAGTCCCTCACAAAGGTGGCCGAAGACAGCGCGCCGACGGCCAGCGCGTCGTCGGGGCACGAAAGCTCGACCTCAAAGACGCGCTCGTCGTGCTCGCTTACGCGCGTGCGGCCGCACGAGATGCTACCGGCAAGACCGGTCTCGTTCATGAGCTCGACCGTCACATGCTCAAGCAGATGGCAAAGCTCGGTCTGGCCCATGCAGTCCTGGAACTCGCGACCGGAATCACCCAGGCACAGGTGCTTGGCAATCGCCGGCACCAGGTAATACACGCGCGCCGTGGCCTCGATATCCTCCGAGGTCATGAGCGGCATGCCGGGGTTCACCAGCACATGCGCGCAGATCTTGTCCTCACTGACGGTGACCTTAAGGATGTTGAACAGGCCTGCCATAACTCTCCCCTACTCTTCCTTGTCCTACTCGTCGCCGTCGTGCGGATTCGCGGAACCCGCACCCGACGTCGTCGGCTCGTCTACCGAAGACTCGGAATCCTTCTTATCGGTTTCGGCCGGAGCGATCACGCGAATGAGCGAGATGCGCTGGCCACGCATCGACTGCACTTTAAACTTGTACCCCGCGACCTCAAACACCTCTCCGATGTCGGGCACCGAGTCACAAAGCTCCAAAATCCAGCCGGCGATGGTCTCATAATCATCGCTTTCCTCGAGCGGCCAACCAAGCTCAATCGCGTCATCGCACGAAAAACGCCCATCGACGAGCCACTCGCGGCGTGAGAGGCGCGTGAGGTACTTGTTGTCGGGGTCGAACTCGTCCTCAATCTCGCCCACGATCTCCTCGACGATGTCCTCGATGGTGATGATGCCGGCCGTACCGCCGTACTCGTCCACGACCACCACGATCTGGTCGTGAGAGGTCTGCATCTCGGACAGCAGCGGCAGGATGTCCTTGGTGTCGGGCACAAAGGTGGCGTCGCGCAAAAAACCGGCGATGGGCTGGTCGCCCTTGCCGTCAAGCGCAGGCTGAATCAGGTCCTTGATGTGCGCAATGCCGGCGACGTTGTCGGGATCCTCGTGATAGACGGGGATGCGGCTAAAGCCGGTCTGGCGCATGGTGGACAGCACGTCGGCGACCGTCTCATCGTCCTCGCACATGGTGGTGTCCACGCGCGGCACCATGACCTCGCGGGCAACGGTGTCGCCCAGGTCAAAGATCTCGTGGATCATGCGCTTTTCCTCGTCGAGCAGGTCGTCCTGCTCCGAGACCATGTACTTGATCTCTTCCTCCGAGACGTTTTGGCGGTCGTCGGCGCTCTTGATGCGCAGGATGCGGGCCAGGCCATCGGAGCAAGCGCCGGTCAACCACACGAGCGGACGGGCAATCTTTTGGAAAAACGACAACGGTCCCACGACCTGCTTGGACACGCCCTCGGCGTTGGCCAGGCCGATGCGCTTGGGGACGAGCTCGCCGATCACGATGGACACGAAGGCGACCGCGACGGTGATGATGACCGGCGCCAGGCCACGCGCGATGGCGGAGAGCGGCGCGATGCCAAAGCTCATGAGCCACGTGGCAAGCGGGTCGGACAGGCTCGTCGAGGCGACGGCGGACGAGGCGAAGCCCACGAGCGTGATGGCGACCTGGATGGTGGCCAACAGCTGATCGGAGTCGGCGGCGAGCTGGACGGCGCGCTCGGCGCGCTTATCGCCCTCCTCGGCATCGTGCTCCAACACGGCGCGCTTAGCCGTGGTGAGAGCCATCTCGGACATGGAGAAGTAGCCGTTGATGAGGGTCAAAACGAGGGTAGTGATAAGGGAGATGGTTATGTCCATCGGGAGTTTCTCGAACCTCCAAGATTCGGGACGTCAGGTCGTAAGCGTAGGTGGCGGATAGGGCAATTGCGCCGGTCGCCCGTGTGAGCGGGGCCGTGGGCGCGGTCGCTAGATTACGAAGAGGATCACCGCCATGAACTGGAAGATGCTGCCGGCGAGCACCCACAAGTGGAAAACACTGTGCAGATAGCGCACGTTTTTCGCGATATAGAACGGCACGCCCACGGTATAGCACACGCCGCCGACGGCGAGCAGGGCAAGTGCCACGGGGTTGAGCAGCGACACGAGCTCGGGTAGCTTAAAGACGACGAGCCAGCCCATCAGCAGATAGACCAGGCCGCTTACCCAATGCGGCTGGCGCTCGCGCAAAAAGCACTCGAGGGCAATCCCGACGATGGCGATGGCCCATACGGCAAAGAACAGCACGGGACCACCGTCGTTTGCGAGCGTGATGAGGCAAAACGGCGTATAGCTGCCGGCTATGAGCAGGTAGATGCAGCTGTGGTCGATGATGCGAAACACGCGCTTGGCGCGCGCAGGCTGAATCGCGTGATAGAGCGTGGAGGCCAAGTATTCGAGGATGATACTGACGCCATAGACAATCGCCGCGGCCATGTGGGCCGGGCCTCCGCCGCGCAGGGCAGCGAATACGATCAGGAGCACCAGGCCCGCGATACCCAGCAGGCAGCCGACACCATGGGTGACGGAGTTCATGATCTCCTCGCCCACCGTGTAGTGTGGAACGGCCGCGGCCTTGGGTCGCGGTTTAGAACTGTCGCTCGAATCGGACATGCCGGTTACATCCTCCAACGTAAAGAGTTCTCAACACTATATCAAAGCGTCTGGGTGCGTGCGAAATTTGCACCATACGTGACCCTTTGTTTACCCATTCCTTGATTGGCAACTTCATCCGAACACTTCCCACATTCATCCGTACATGTACGGATGAATGTGGGAATCCGATACC
>USJQ01000026.1 GCA_900554985.1 uncultured Collinsella sp.
GTGGAATAGTTCCTGTTTTTGCTGCTGAAGGCTTTGAGCAGGAACTATTCCACCGCAACTTATGAGGGGGCGGGGGATGCGATAGTATTACGTGGTGATATTCGACAAACCGTGGGCTTCATTCGAGGGCTTTATGGAACAACACCAGCATTATCAGAGCCTGCAAGACCAGGCATACAACGCATTGCGCTCCAAGATCATCTATGCCGAGCTCAGGCCCGGCACGCGCCTTTCGGCGATTGGTCTGGAAAAGGAGACGGGAATCGGGCGCACGCCCATTCGCGAGTCCGTTGTGCGCCTGCGCGAGCAGGAGCTGGTGGAAACGCGTCCCAAAAGCGGCACCTATGTCTCAAAAATCAGCATGGAACGCGCCGAGAACGCCTGTTTCTTGCGCGAGAAACTCGAAAGAAGCGTACTCATTAAATGTTGTTCGTCTGCCACGCCCGAGCAAAAGCATCGGCTCGAGCAGATTCTTGCCGAGTCCGAGTCTCTCGACCATAGCGAAACGCGTCGTTTCTTTGACCTGGACAACCTGTTCCATGAGACGTGTTTTGCGATTGCCGGCCGTCACATGTTGTGGGATTGGATGAAGAGCGTCAATACGCATTTTGAGCGATACAACTGGTTGCGTATGGTGTCGCAAGATCTTGATTGGGAGCCGATTCGTCGACAGCATCGCCGAATTCTCGAGGCCATTAAGAGGGGCGATACCGACACGGCGAGCTATCTGGCAGAGACACACCTGCACCTGATGCCCGAGGAGCAAGGCCCGGTTATTGCCTTGCATCCCGACTATTTTGAGCTGCCTAAAGACTCGTCTATCTAGCCCATCATCGCATCTGCTCGAGACGCAAAAACGATGCTGCTCATCTGCAGCGTTTTGAAGCCGAGTTTTTAAAAAATGCCTAAAATGGCTCAGACTGCCGACAATTGGGAAACGGGGTGCGCTATGGCGCAGATGAGGATTAAGGACATTGCTGCCGAGGCGGGCGTGAGCCCGGCCACGGTCTCGCGCTATCTCAACAACCGCCCCGGGCAGATGACCGAGGAAACCCGTGCTCGCATCGCGGCAGTTATCGAGCGCACCGGCTATCGTCCACGTGCCGCCGCGCGCAATCTGCGCAGCTCGCGTACCAACCTCATCGGCGTGATCTTGGCCGACATTGCTAACCCGTTCTCCAGCGCCATGCTCGAAGGGCTTTCCGCTAGTGCCGCCGCGCGCGGCTGCTCGCTTATGACTGCCATTAGCGGCAATGATTCCGCCAAGGAAGCAGAGTCGCTCACCAGACTTATCGATGCCGGTGTGGACGGCCTGGTCGTCAACACCTGTGGCGGCAACGACAAGGCGATTGCCGCGGCTGCGGGACGCCTGCCCGTCGTGCTGCTCGACCGCGATGTTGCCGACGGCGGTGTCGATCTGGTGACCTCCAACAACCGTGAGCTGGTCGCCGGCCTGGTAGACGCCTTGGCTGTCGCGGGCAGCGAGCGCCTGTGCCTGCTCACCGAGGCAAGCGACGACAGCCCTGTGCGTCGCGAGCGTGCCGAGGCCTTTGCCGACGAGCTTTCGCGCCGCGGTCTTGCGGGCGAGGTCGTCACCCTGGCCGACGGTGGCGTCGAGGGCGTCAGTCGCCTGGACGAGACCATCCGCGAGTATGCGGGTAAAAAGCTCGGCCTCATTGCCGTCAACGGCTTGGTTTTCCTGCGCCTGACCGAGGCGCTGGCCCAGCTGGGGCCCTCGTTGCCGGCGGGTCTCAAGATCGCGACGTTTGACGACTATCCCTGGAACCACGTGCTCTTTGGCGGTGTGACCACGGCCGCGCAGGACACCCTCACCATTGCCGAGCGCGTGGTCGAGCGCCTGTCCGAGCGCATCGACGTTGTTACCACTACGGTGGGCGATGCCGCAAGGCTCGCCCCCAAGCGCATCGAGATCCCCGGCCACATCGAACACCGCGCTTCGACCTCACGCTAACCATTCGTTCGTGACGGCCTGTTCGCGCACGTTTTTTGAGCGCTTGATACGCTTTAACCCTGCGGAAACATTTTTCTGCGATAGTATCTGCGATATAGACCAGTCGAAACCCGCCCGAAAGAAAGGGGAGCGACATGAACCAGCAGAACATCGATTACGTACTCCGCTCCGTAGAGCAGCGTGATATCCGCTTTGTGCGTCTGTGGTTTGTCGACATTCTCGGCCGCCTCAAGAACTTTGCCATTAGCCCCGAGGACCTCGAGGTCGCTTTTGAGGAGGGTATTGGCTTTGACGGCTCCGCCATCGAGGGCTTTGCCACGCCCGAGGAAGCCGACATGCTGGCGGTTCCCGATGCTTCGACCTTCCAGGTTCTGCCGTGGCGCCCGAGCCACAACGGCGGCGCCCGCGTGGTCTGCGATGTGTGCACTCCCGATCGCGAGCCCTTTGCCGGCGACCCGCGCGATGCCCTTCGCCGCATGTTCCGCAAGGCCGAGAAGGCTGGCTACCTGCTCAACGTGGGCGCCGAGCTGGAGTACTATTACTTCCCCGACGAGCACACGCCCGAGCCGCTCGACAACGTGGGCTACTTCGATCTTTCGGTGAGCGATGCCGCCCGCGACCTGCGCCGCAACACGGTCCTCACGCTCGAGAAGATGTCCGTGCCCGTGGAGTACACCTTCCACGCCGCCGGCCGCTCGCAGCACGGCATGAGCCTGCGCCACGCCGAGGCCCTGAGCATGTCCGACGCCATCACCACGGCCAAGCTCATCATTAAGCAGCAGGCCTACGAGAGCGGTTGCCACGCCTCCTTTATGCCCAAGCCGTTGGCGGGCGAGGACGGCAGCGCCATGTTTTTGCATCAGTCGCTGTTCGACCACGACGGCAACAACGTCTTTTGGGGCGAGGACGACGATAAGTACCACCTCTCCGATATCGCCAAGCACTACATGGCCGGCATCCTGGCGCACGCGCGCGAGATCAGCGCCATCACCAACCCCACGGTCAACTCGTACAAGCGCATCACCACGGGTGGCGACTCTGTGCCGCAGTACGCCACGTGGGGCCTGCGCAACCGCGCAAGTATGATCCGCATCCCGGTCTACAAGCCCGGCAAGCAGCTTTCCACGCGCATTGAGCTTCGCAGCCCCGATCCCATGGCAAACCCGTACCTGGTCAACGCCGTCACGCTGGCGGCCGGGCTTGACGGCATCGAGCGCAAGCTGGAGCTCCCGCCCGAGGCCACGGCCGAGACGCTCAAGCTTACCAGCCGCCAGATGCTCGAGGCCGGTTACGCGCCGCTGCCGCGCTCGCTCAAAGAGGCGCTCGACGTGTTTGAGGACTCGCAGTTTATGAAGGATGCCCTCGGCGAGCACATCCATAGCTTCTTCCTCAAAAAGAAGCGCGACGAGTGGCATAAGTTTGAGTCTACGATCACCGAGTGGGAGATCAAGCACTACCTGGCGAACTCCTAATCGCGCTGGCTTGTTCCAGTACGATTGAGCTCATTTCTTTGGAGGCCGATATGTCCGAAAAGAGTGCCCTGTTCATGGCGCGCACGACGCGCTTCCACGAGTTTGCCCGCAGCTTGACGACCACCCTGGGTGTCGAGGTGAGCCTGGCAACCCCCGATTCGCCGACTGCGGCGCACGACTTTGACCTGCTGATTCTCGATTCCGATGGCATCCGCAGCGATCGCATCGATCAGATCGCCAAGTGGCTTGACGATCGCGGCGGCGTTCCCATGCTGGTGATCGTCGACGACGAGGCGCTCGGCACCCTGCGTCTGCCGAATCATGCGCATGCCGACTTTATATGCCCCACGGCGACGCCCAACGAGCTCAAGGCGCGCGCGCAGCGCCTGATGGGCGAGGAGGAGACCGTCACCGCCGACGATGTGCTCAATATCGATAACCTCGAGATCAACCTGGCTACCTACCAGGTGACGCTCGATAACGAGCCCATCGACCTGACGCTGATGGAGTACTCGCTGCTGAGCTTTTTGGCGACGCACCCCAACCGCGCCTACAGCCGCGAAGTGCTGCTGCACCGCGTGTGGGGCTTTGAGTACTGCGGCGGCACGCGTACCGTCGACGTGCACATCCGACGCATCCGCTCCAAGGTGGGCCCGCAGATCGCGGCACACATCACCACCGTCCGCGGCGTGGGCTATCTGTTTAAGGACTAGATTTCCACCACAAAGGGGACAGGTACCTTTGTGGTGGTTTTGCCGCAGGTGCGGGTTCCTCTCGAATCTGCAACAGAACTTAAGCCTTCCTAAAAGATTGCGTTCTCATACACGTGCACCCGCATATTGGGGTACAACTCAACGTGAACAATGATGGCCCGCCACATGTTTGGCGGGCCTTTGGTTATTTGACGAAAGGATCGCAGCTATGAGCGAGTACGATTCCCAGCGTCCCCAGGATGCGGGCAACGCCGGCGAGACCCAACAGCAGCCGCGTGTGCAGGTAGAGTCGACGCCTGCCGATGGCAGCAACATTCCTTACGTGCAGGCATACGACACGCAGACCGGAAAGCCGCTGGGCAGCCAGCAGGTTGTAAACAAGCACACGGTGGTCAAGACCAAGACCAAAAAGCTGCCGATCTTTATTACGGCACTCGCTGGCTGTGCCTGCGGAGCCTTGCTGGTCATTGCGCTCATTATGAGCGGCACGCTCAATATCGGTGGCGGCAAGAACGCCGTGACGGCGGGCGCTTCGGGTTCATCGACGCAAAAGATCACCATTGACTCCGAGGATACTACGCTGGCCGAGGCCGTTTCCGCCAAGGCCCTGCCCTCCGTCGTTTCTATCACTGCCACTTCGAGCGGCAGCCAGAATGGCTCGCTTTCGCAGTCTGCCGACGAGTCGGACAACTCGGGCAGCGTCGGTTCGGGCGTGGTGCTCGATACCGAGGGCCACATCCTCACCAACAACCACGTGGTCGATGGTTACGACCAGTACGTGGTGACCATGGACGACGGCACTACCTACGAGGCCGAGTTTGTGGGCAACGATGCTTCGAGCGACCTAGCCGTCATCAAGCTCAAGGACGCCGACGCCTCCAAGCTCACGCCGATCGAGATCGGCGACTCTTCCAAGCTCAACGTGGGCGAGTGGGTCATGGCGATCGGCTCGCCGTTCGGCAACGAGCAGTCTGTCTCCACGGGTATCGTGTCGGCGCTGTATCGCTCCACGGCCATGAGCTCTACCAACGGCAACACCATCTATGCCAACATGATCCAGACCGATGCCGCCATCAACCCGGGTAACTCCGGTGGTGCGCTCGTCAACGACAATGGCGAGCTGGTGGGTATCAACTCGCTCATCGAGAGCTACTCGGGCTCCAGCTCGGGCGTGGGCTTTGCCATTCCGGTTAACTACGCCAAGAACATTGCCGACCAGATCATCGATGGCAAGATGCCGGTGCATCCGTACATGGGCGCTACGCTTTCGAGCGTCAACGCGCTCAACGCCCGCACCAACAAGCTGAGCACCGATAGCGGCGCGTACGTGGCGAGCGTCGTCGAGGACGGTCCCGCCGCCAAGGCTGGCATCCAAGAGGGCGATGTCATTACCAAGCTGGGCGACGACGAGATTACGAGCGCCGATGGCCTGATCATTGCGCTGCGCAGCCACGAGGTGGGCGAGAAGGTCGAGATCACGCTCATGCGCGGCAAGGAAGAGAAGAAGGTCACCGTCGAGCTGGGCTCCGACGAGGAGCTGCAGAACCAGCAGCAGGACGACAGCTCGACCGACACCGGCAACGGCGGTATTACCGACGAGCAGCTGCGCCAGTACCTGGAGGAGCTGCTGGGCCAGCAGGGCCAGGGCCAGGGTCAGGGCTACGGTCAGGGTTACTAACGAGCCACTCCACACATAGCGAAGCCAGAGGGGGCTGTTCCGCCAGTGCGGGACGGCCCCTCTTTTCTTATTGATCCGTTGGGGACGGAGGAAAACGGATCACTTGGGGCTGATAAGAGGCCTGGTTCGTAATGGTCTGGACAGTTAGCTCAGATACGTATAAATCTGGGGTAGCTTGGGATGCGTTTTGAGCAATTTTTGATTGGGATGGGGCTCGAATGGGTGTTTGGGAGGGAGAACGGGACGTTTACATGGTCTCAGGGAGCCCAAATTAGTTGAAACAGGGGTGTTCGTGCCTAATCCAGCTCTAGGATTTATACGTATCTGAACTAACTGTCCACCCCAGTCTGGCGGCTGCCGATTCGGTGCGGTTCGAGACCGCTATTCGGCCTCATTGCGACCGGTGGTACTCTAGTATCCGTTTGAAATCGAGCGAAGGAGTGCCGCTATGGAGCAATCGAGCCTGTTTGGTGACCGAAACGCCCACGATCGCGCAAGCCACCGCACCGATCGACGCCCGTGCCCAAGCCGCCGCGCGCGCGGCCGAGCTGCGCCACGAGCTCGATTACCACGCCTATCGCTACTACATGCTCGATGCGCCCGAGATCACGGATGCCGCCTTTGACAAAATGCTTGTTGAGCTGCAGGAGATCGAGGCGGCCTATCCCGATCTGGTGACGCCCGACAGCTATACCCAGCGCGTGGGCGGATACGTGAGCGAGCAGTTTACGCCGGTAACGCACATGGCACGCATGTATTCCATTGACGATGCCATGGACCTGGACGAACTCGACGCATGGCTCCAGCGCACCGAGGATGCGCTCGGTGCCGGTAGCGTCACCTATACCTGCGAGCTTAAGATCGACGGCCTGGGCGTGGCGCTTACCTACCAAAACGGCACCTTTGTGCGTGCTGCCACGCGCGGCGACGGCACCACGGGCGAGGATGTGTCGCTCAACGTGCGCACTATCAAGGACGTGCCCATGCACCTGTCCGAGCCGGCGCTCGCCCACATGGGCGCCGACCGAGAGCGTACCATCGAGGTACGTGGCGAGGTTTACATGCCCAAGGGCAGTTTTGTACGCCTCAACGATGAGGCCGATGCCGAGGGCCGCGACCCCTTCGCCAACCCGCGCAACGCCGCCGCAGGTAGTCTCCGCCAAAAGGATCCCAAAGTCACGGCTCGTCGCGACCTGGCAACTTTTATCTACGCCATCGCCGATACCGACCCGTTGCATGTTCACAGCCAGCGCGAGTTCCTCGACTGGTTGCGCAGCGCCGGCTTTAGCGTCAACCCCAACGTGGCTCGCTGCGCCACGCCGGCCGAGGTCCACGAGTTCTGTGCCCAGGCGCTCGAGCACCGCGGCGACCTGGACTACGACATCGACGGCGTGGTCGTAAAGGTTGACAGCTTCGCTCAGCAGCTCGACCTGGGCTTCACTGCCCGCGCACCGCGTTGGGCCATCGCCTTTAAGTTTCCGCCCGAGGAAAAGCAGACTATCCTGCGCGAAATTCGCATCCAGGTGGGCCGCACTGGTGTGCTCACGCCGGTCGCCGAGTTCGACCCGGTGACGGTCGCCGGCTCCACCATCGCGCGCGCCACGCTGCACAACATCGACGAGATCCGCCGCAAAAACGTGCGCGAGGGCGACACCATCATCGTGCACAAGGCAGGCGACGTGATTCCCGAGGTCGTGGGCCCGGTGCTCGACAAGCGCCCGGCCGACAGCGTTGACTGGCACATGCCCGAGGTCTGCCCCGTGTGCGGCAGCCCCGTGGTCCACGAGGACGGCGAGGTGGCCTACCGCTGCGTCTCCATCGACTGCCCCGCGCAGCTCAAGGAGCGCCTGCTCCACTGGGTGAGCCGCGGTTGCATGGACGTGGACGGCCTGGGCGACGAAATCGTCGACAAGATGATTGCTGCCGGCCTGATTCGCGACGTCGCAGACTTCTACCAGCTCACGGTGGACGATATCGCCGGCCTGGACACAGGGCGCACCTATGCCAGCTCCAATAGCAAAAAGGGCGTCAAGAAGGGCGATCCCATTCCGGTAGGCCTTAAGACGGCCGAGAAAATCATCGCCGAGCTCAACAAGTCCAAGAGCCAGCCGCTCGGTCGCGTGCTGTTTGCCCTGGGCATCCGCCATGTGGGCAAGAGTGTGGGCGAGGTTATCGCTGAGCGATTCCTGTCGATTGACAAGCTTATCTTGGCGAGCGAAGAGGATATCGCCGAGTGCGAGGGCATCGGTCCCAAGATTGCGGCGAGCGTCAAGCAGTTCCTGGCCGTGCCCGAGAACCTCGCCGTGCTAGAGCGCCTGCGTCAGGCGGGCCTGTCGCTCGAGGTCGACTTGGGCGCCGCGCACGCGCAAGCCGCGGCCGACGCTGGCGTGGCGGGCGAGCTTGCCGACGCTCAACCACTCGCGGGTCTGACCTTCGTGCTCACCGGCACGCTCGTCAACCGCACGCGCGACGAGGCGGGCGCGGCGCTCAAGGTGCTCGGCGCCAAGGTTTCGGGCAGCGTTTCAAAGAAGACGAGCTATCTGGTCGCCGGCCCCAAAGCGGGCTCCAAGCTCACCAAGGCCGAGCAGCTGGGTGTGCCCGTGTTGGATGAGGACACACTCGAGCAGATCGTGGCTACTGGTCAGGTGCCCCAGGCTTAGCGCATCGATAACCAAATTGAAGATCCGCCCGGAAAGCATGATGCTTTCCGATAGGCTTTTATACACGTTAACATTAACATTAACGTGTATACTTAGCAGTGAAGATACATGTTGAGAGGAGCCGTTATGGTTACTGTCGCATTTTCGGAGCTGCGCCAAAACCTTACGCAGGTGGCCGAAAAGGTTGCCAATGAGGGCGAGGAGGTTGTGGTCTTCAAGCGGAGCAAGCCGTTGTTCAAGATTGTGCCGCTCGACTATCAAGCTCCAGTTGCAGTGGAATATGACGCTGCCCAGGAGCGTGGGGGCGCAAAGCCGGCGTTCGGCACGGACGAGCCCAAGCGCGACGTGGGTACGATGTGGCATCCCAAGATTACCTGGAAGGAGATTCGCGAAATGCTCGCGGAGGATGAGGACTACCAGGAGTATCTCGATATCGTAGCCAAAATGCCAAAAGGAACGCCACTCGATACGATGACGGTCGAAGATGAAAAGCGCGTCGCGAGGGAGCGCTACCTATGATGGCATTTCTCGATACCAATTTTCTGCTCGATTGCGTGCTTCCGGGCCGGCCGGAGCACGCAGCGGCGCAAACGATCAAGGGGCTCGTCGACGTGGGGCTTATCGAGGGCGTTGTTTCGGCCTGTTCTCTCAAGGACGCGTACTACATTCTCACCAAACAGGCCGGCGAGGCGCGCGCCCGCGAGGTAGTGCGCGACTGCCTTAAGAGCTACTCGCTAGAGCCTCTCGACCAAGAAGCTTGTTTTACCTCCGCCTATTCCGATGAGCCGGACTTTGAGGACGGCTGTATCCGTGCGATGGCCGAGCGTGCCGGTGTGGACTTTATCATCACACGCGACCGCGCCGCTTTTGTGCGCTCGACCATCAAGACCTTCTCGCCCGCAGAGTTCATCCGGGCGTTTCCGATCCCGGAGGAGTAAAACCACCACGCCGGGGCGTGTCCCCGACGTTTAGCGAGCTTGTTGGGAGGCTCTCGGCCCAGTGACTGTTACAA
>USJQ01000027.1 GCA_900554985.1 uncultured Collinsella sp.
ACATGGTAGATGCAGTCCGCCAGGGCGCGGGCCACCTCCACGGGGTCCGCCCCCATCCAGAAGAGATGGCTGGGGCCCTGATTGACCCTCAGCAGGTCGTGGCCGTGCTGATCCTGCTGGCGGCGGCAGCGGTGTCCGCCGTGACCAATATCCTGTCCCACGAGAGCTTTACGGAGGTCATCATCATCCTGCTGGTGGTGCTGCTGAACGCCATTCTGGGTGTGGTGCAGGAGAGCAAGGCGGAGGCCGCCATTGAGGCTCTCCAGACCATGACCGCCGCCACCTGCAAGGTGCTGCGGGACGGGCAGCAGGTGACCATGGAGAGCCGCCTGCTGGTGCCCGGCGACGTGGTGCTGCTGGAGGCAGGCGACGCCGTCCCGGCGGACGGGCGCATTTTGGAGAGCGCCTCCATGAAGATCGAGGAGGCAGCCCTCACCGGCGAGAGTGTCCCCGTCAGCAAGTTTACGGAGCCCCTCGCCGGGGAACAAGTGTCGCTGGGCGACCGGAAGAACATGGCCTACATGGGCTCGGCGGTGGTATACGGCCGGGGCCGCATGGTGGTCACCGCCACGGGCATGGATACGGAGATGGGCAAGATCGCCGGTGTGCTGGCCCAGACGGAGCAGGAGGAGACGCCCCTGCAGCGCAAGCTGACCCAGTTGGGCAACACCCTGTCCAAGATGGTGCTGGCCATCTGCGTGTTCATCTTTGTATTTGACCTGCTGGTGGCGGGTTCCCTGACGCTGGAGAGCGTGCTGGAGACCTTCATGGTGGCAGTGTCGCTGGCGGTGGCCGCCATTCCGGAGGGCCTTGCCACGGTGGTAACGGTGGTGCTCTCCATCGGTGTCACCAAGATGAGCCAGCACAACGCTGTGATCCGCCGTCTGACGGCGGTGGAGACGCTGGGCTGCACGCAGGTCATCTGCTCCGATAAGACCGGTACCCTCACACAGAATAAAATGACGGTGGTGGAGCACACCGGCCCGGAGGGACTGCTGGGTACCGCTATGACCCTCTGCAACGACGCTGTGGAGAATCCCGATGGCACGGTGCAGGGCGAGCCCACGGAGGCGGCACTGGTGCGCTTCGGCGTGGACAGCGGGCTGGATAAGAACCGGCTGGAGCAGGAGCAGCCCCGTGCGGCGGAGGCTCCCTTCGACTCCTCCCGGAAGATGATGTCCACCATCCACCGCATGGATAACGGCTTCATTCAGTACACCAAGGGCGCACCGGATGAGGTGCTGCGCCGCTGCACCCGATATGAGGAGAGCGGCCAAATGCTGCCCATGACCGAGGAGAAGCGTCAGGAAATTCTGGCGCAGAACAAGGCCATGGCGGATAAGGCTCTGCGTGTGCTGGCGGCGGCCATCCGCCTGTGGGAGGGCGGTCTGCCCAAGGACGACAGCCCGGAGTATCTGGAGCAAGATTTGTGCTTCGTGGGTCTGGCGGGCATGATCGACCCGGTGCGTCCGGAGGTGAAGGCCGCCATCCAGCAGTGCCGCACGGCAGGCATCCGGCCGGTGATGATCACCGGCGACCACAAGGATACCGCCGTGGCCATCGCCAAGCAGCTGGGCATCGTCGCCGATCGCAGCCAGGCCATCACCGGTGCCGACCTCGATTGCATGAGCGACGAGGAACTCGACGCGCACATCGAGGACTACGGCGTGTACGCCCGCGTCCAGCCCGAGCACAAGACACGCATCGTCGAGGCTTGGAAGTCGCGCGACCAGATCGTGGCCATGACGGGCGATGGCGTCAACGACGCCCCGTCCATCAAGCGCGCCGACATTGGCGTTGGTATGGGCATCACCGGTACCGACGTCACCAAGAACGTCGCCGACATGGTACTTGCCGATGACAACTTCGCTACCATCATCGGCGCCTGCGAAGAGGGTCGTCGCATCTACGACAACATCCGCAAGGTCATCCAGTTCCTGCTTTCGGCCAACCTTGCCGAGGTGTTCTCGGTGTTTATCGCCACGCTCATCGGCTTTACCATCTTCCAGCCGGTGCAGCTGCTGTGGGTGAACCTGGTCACCGACTGCTTCCCCGCGCTCGCGCTGGGCATGGAGGATGCCGAGGGCGACATCATGAAGCGCAAGCCGCGCAACGCCAAGGACGGTGTCTTTGCCGGACATATGGGTCTGGACTGCGTGGTCCAGGGCCTAATCATCACCGCGCTGGTGCTGGCGAGCTTCTTTGTGGGCGTGTACTTTGACATGGGCTACATCCATATCGCCGATATGATCGCCGGCAATGCCGACGAGGAAGGCGTGATGATGGCGTTCATCACGCTCAACATGGTCGAGATTTTCCACTGCTTCAATATGCGCAGCCGTCGTGCGTCGCTGTTCACCATGAAGAAGCAGAACAAGTGGCTGTGGGCTTCCGCCGCGCTGGCACTGGTGCTGACGGTGATCGTGACCGTGCAGCCGACGCTTGCCGAGATGTTCTTTGGCCCCGTGACGCTTGAGCTCAAGGGCGTTGTCGCTGCCCTGGGCCTGGCTTTCCTGATCATCCCGCTGATGGAGATCTACAAGGCGATCATGCGCGCGGTCGAGAAGGAGTAACGTACCTGTCCGGGCCCGCCCGCCTGCGGGGTTTCCACGGGCACGTCCTCGCCGCGTTGCGGCTGCGGGATATGCCCTTTGGAAACCCCTCTCGGCGGGCGGGCCCTGCGGTGACGTTGCTGACTTTTCTCCCGTGTGGATGATAAAGGCTGAGGGAAAGTGTGTGAGCCGGTCGAGCGTTTGCTCGACCGACTCTTTTTTGTGGGAAAATACCTGCTCAGTTGTGATTTATGGTGCTGGGAGGCGCTTGTGGGCAAGGCTAGGGCTAAGGCGAAGAAAAAGACGACGGGGGCGCGGGCTAAGCGCGATCGTCGTCGGAAGCTCGCGACCGAGGCTCCCGCACCTGCTGAGGAGCTGCTGGCAAGCGTGCCGGGACTCGACGCGCTGCAGGACGTTCCGGCGTTCGATGACCTGCCGGTGGATGAAGCTCAGCAGGCTGCCTTTGATGATTTCTGCGCACATGCTGAGGAACCCGAGCAGATGCAGCTTGGCGCCGTGGTGCGCTTGGATCGCGGGTTTCCACTGGTGGCGACTGCCGATGACACGTTTCGTGCCGAGCATGCTGTGGGGTTTGCCAAGTCACGCGGCGAGGACGAGGTCCTGCTGCCTGCCGTGGGAGATCGTGTGGCGGTGCGCCGCGCTCCCGGGCACGATATGGGCGTGATTGAGTGCGTGCTGCCGCGCCGTACGAGCTTTGAGCGTTGGCGCGGCCGTGCCCGCGGAGAGCGCCAGGTGCTCTGCTCCAACGTGGATAGCGTGCTAATCGTGCAGGCGCTCGGTGCCGGCGAGGTGCTGCTCGACCGCGTGGCGCGCTCGCTGGTGTTGGCGCTCGACTGCGATGCCGAACCGGTGGTGGTACTCACCAAAGCTGACCGCTGCGATGCCGGGGAGCTCGAGCGCGATCTAGACCGCGTGCGCCGCCTGGTGGGTCCGGACGTGCGCGTGATCGTGACGTCCTCTGCCGAGGGCCGCGGCCTGGACGAGGTCCGTGCCTGCGTGCCTGCCGGGAGCTGCGCCATGATTCTGGGCGAGTCGGGTGCCGGCAAGTCGACGCTGCTCAATGCGCTGCTGGGCCACGATACGTTGGCGACCGGCGGTGTGCGCGAACGCGACGACCAGGGCCGTCACACTACCGTCGCGCGCGTGATGGTAGCGCTGCCGGGCGACGCCGGCGTGATCGCCGATGCCCCGGGCCTGCGCAGCTTACCGCTCGTGGGTCACGAGCGGGGTCTGGCGCGCGCCTTCCCCGAGATTGTCGAGGCATCGCGCGCGTGCCGGTTTGGCGATTGCACGCATACCCATGAGCCGGGTTGCGCCGTTCGCGAGGCCGAGGACGCCGGGCAGATCGACAGTCTGCGTTTGGAAACGTTCCAAAACCTGGCGTCATCCATGCGCGTGAGTGCTCAAATGCTCGATCCCGATGTCCATCTGTAATTGATTTTTCCTATGACTGCCGTCTCCCAACTGTTCGGGAGACGGCTTTTTTGCTGCGGAAAAGCCTCGAAACATGCAGTTTGCTGACGTGCTGACCAAAACCTTGCCACGAGCTTGACGGGCTGGTCAGCTTTTGGTCAGCGATTGGTTTGACATCGAAAACCAAGATTGCGATTGCGCCGCTTTGCACTCTGACCGCCCAGACAATGGTGGTACGGGCATTCGCCCGGCACTGCCATGAGAGGAGCGGCCGTGAACAAGAGCAAGCGCATCGCCATCAGTCTGGTCGCGGGCGTGCTCGCTGCTCTGCTCTGCATGGTTTACGGCTCATCGATCCGCTCACAAGCCGAACAGGTCCAGGCTGAGACCTTGGCCAAGTACGGTGGCGATCGCGTCGAGGTATGCGTCGCGGCGCGCGATATCGATGTGGGCGAGACCCTCGATGAGACCAATGTCATAACCCAGGAGTGGCTGACGAGTCTGCTGCCGCGTGACGCGGCGACCGAGCTGCGCCAGGTGCGCGGCGACGTGACGACTTCGCGTATTCCCAAAAACGCCGTGATCTGCAATGTCTACACCAAGGCCGAGAATCACAAGCTCGAGGTGCCTAAGGGCAAGGTTGCCGTTTCGGTGGCGGTCGATGCCGAGCACTCGGTCGGCGGTGCTACGGGCGTGGGCAGCTACGTGGATGTGTATGTGCAAAAAGACGGCGTAACCGATCGGCTGTGCGGCGCGCACGTGATCGATACCAGTGAGGATTCCGGTGCCACGCGCGAGGGCAAGATCGAATGGGTGACGCTGGCGGCTGACCCCGAAGACGTCAAGGAACTGTTGGGTGCCTCGGGCAAGGGAACGGTCAGCTTGACGATTCCCGCCACGGCGCGCGGTAAAAAGAGCGGAGGCGACGAGTGATGAAGGCGATCTGGCTTGCGTGCTGCGCGTGCGGCGATTACGGGCTGTTGCAGCGGGAAGTCGAGGGTCGTGATGCGGGCGCACAGGTGCTTCGCGTGGGTGATCTGGACGGGCTGGTTTCCATGGCGCGGGCGTTTCCGTCGCGCCGCGGGGCTGCCATCATCGCGGCGTCTCTGTTTGATGCCGAAGATGTGCGCAAGACTGTTGCGCGCCTGACGGCCGAAGGCCGCGTGAGTCGCGTGGTCGTGTTGATAGAAGCGCTCGATCCGTCGGATATCGAGGGGTTGTTTCGCGCGGGGGCGACCGAGGTCATCGCTGCGCACAGTATATGCGGCAACGGGCGCGCGGGCGAGGGAGCGGTTGATTCCGATCGGCGCATGACGATTGAGCCCGATGCTTTTGTTGATAGGGAACCCGGGGCGCCTCGCGCTACAAGAGGCCCGCGTGTTGATGATTATGGAAAAGCGGAAGCCGAGCATGGTCGGCGCCCCCGGAACCCCCTTGTATGCGATGACGCTGGAGGGCCGGCGCAGCATGCTGGCGACTCCCCGGCTGTAGATATGGGATACGTGCACGGCGTGCATCTGGTGGATGAGCTCGACGAAGTTGAGGGCTTTGCCGGGTGCGGCGAGTTGTCGCTGATGCAGCATGAGCAGATTGCGCAGAACGAGCTTGCTTCGCAGACCGAACAAGCTGCCATGCCGGCTTGGACGCAGCGTGTGGTTGCGGCGGAGGAGACGGGGACGCTGGCACCGACGCCCGCACCGCCGCCTCCGATGCCGCCGGCAGACGCTGCCGCTCCGCAGCGTCGAGCTCCGGTCATCTGCGCCATTTCGGGTTCGGGCGGTTGCGGCAAGTCGACGATCGTTGCCACCATGGCACACACATCGTCGCTGTTGGGCTTGCGTGCCGCCGTGCTCGACCTGGACCTGATGTTTGGAAACCTTTACGACTTGTTAGGTGTCGATGCTCCGCGCGATATGGCGGCGCTTATCGAGCCATCGGCGGCGGGCGCGCTCACCGAGCCGGATATCGTAGCCACATCGATGCGCGTGGCGCCGGGCGTTACGCTCTGGGGTCCCGTCGCGGCGCCCGAGCAAGCCGAGCTCATGGCACGTCCGGTGGAGCTACTGCTTGATGTCCTGCGTCGCGAATCCGACGTGGTCTTTATCGATACCTCGGTCTTTTGGGGCGACGCCGTGGCGGCTGCGGTGGCGGCGAGCGACCGTTGCCTGGTCGTTGGCGATGCGGCGGTGTCGTCCGCGACATCGGCGTCGCGCGTCATTGAACTGGCAAGTCGAGTAGGTGTGCCGCGCACGCGCATGAGCGCCGTGTTCAACCGGTTCGGTGCGCGCGGGGCAGACGAGGACGTCGCCATGCGCTTTGAGATTGCCTGTGCGTTGAGCTCCAAGATTCGTATCGCCGATGGCGGGCAGGATCTCGCCGCGCTCATGGCGTTTGGGCGCGCTGACGAGGCAGTGGGGCAGACCAGCGCTTTTGCGACCAGCGTGCGCGAGGCCACGCGAGAGATGCTCGTGGAACTGGGGTGCGCCGTCGGCCCTTGGAGCGATATGGTCGCCGACCGTGCAACGCGCACCGAACGTCCGCGTATCCGCCTTCCCTGGTCGCGCGAGGGTGATCAGCGATGAGCCTGCAAACGAGGATTAAGGCTGCCGGCGCTGCAGCGGCGGCAGCGCCTGTAGATGCGGGGCGTCGCCGCGCGGTGAAACGACGCACCAAGCGCGCCGTGATGGACCGCATGGGTTACGACGAAGTGGCGCGTATCAGCGCCTATATCGACCCGGCACTTGCCCGCTCGGAATTGCGTCCCGCGGTGGAGGCGGCGCTCAATGTTGAGGAGCCGACCGATCTCGCGACGCCCGAGCGCGAGACCATCATCGACGAGATTTTGGATGACGTGGTGGGCTTGGGGCCGTTGCAGCCGCTCATCGAGGACGACACCGTTACCGAGATCATGATCAACGGCTGCCGCTCGGCTTTCTTTGAACGCGGCGGCGTCTTGTACCCCATCGAGCATGCGTTTGAGGATGATGAACAGATCCGTGTGCTTATCGACCGCATCATCTCGCCACTTGGCCGCCGTATCGACGAGCGCAGCCCCATCGTCAACGCCCGCCTCAAAACGGGCTATCGCGTCAACGCGGTGATTCCGCCTGTGGCGATTGACGGACCGATTCTCACCATCCGAAAGTTCTCGGACCGTATCTGCTCGCTGGACGAGCTCGTGGGGCTGGGGTCGCTGCCGCTTTGGTATGCGCAGCTGCTGTCGTGCGCGGTGTCGCTGCGACAGGACCTGGCGGTTGCGGGAGGCACGGGATCTGGTAAGACCACCCTGCTCAACGCGTTGTCATGTGAGATTTCCACCGGCGAGCGCATCGTGACGATCGAGGACTCTGCCGAGCTCAAGTTTGCGCATCATCCGCACGTGGTGCGCCTAGAGGCGCGCGAGGCTTCAATTGAGGGCGAGGGCGCGGTGACGATCCGCGACCTGGTGACTAATGCCCTGCGCATGCGCCCCGACCGCATCGTGGTGGGCGAGGTGCGCGGTGCCGAGTGCTGCGACATGTTGCAGGCCATGAACACGGGCCACGACGGGTCGCTCACCACGCTTCATGCGGGTTCAGAACAGGAGACCGTGGTGCGTCTGACGTTGCTTGCACGTTATGGCATCGATCTGCCGAGCGAGCTCATCGAGGAGCAGATTGCCATGGCACTCGACGGTATCGTGATGTCCGAGCGCCACGCCGATGGCAGGCGCTTCGTCTCCTCGTATTCGGGGGTGCGACGCGCCGCATCGGGCGGCGTAGAGCTCGAGCGCTATGTGACGTTCGATGCCGCCGAGCGCACCTGGACGCTTGACCGCGAGCCGCCGTTTATCGCAGAAGGCCTGCGGTCGGGGACGCTCACACAAGAGGAGGTGGACGAATGGAGATCACTGTGCCCCTCGTCGTAGGGGGCTTGGCAGGGCTTTCTGTCGCGACGGCGTGCGGGGCGGAACCTCGTGTGCCGCAGGTACCGCCGGCGGAGCTGGCACGTCAGGCGCTCGAGACGGTGGCAGAGAAGCTGCCGCGTGAGCTGGTGGAAAACGATCTGCTGAAAAAGATCGCCCGTTCGTGGGCATCGCTGGCTCCGGCGCATCGCCTTGGCCTCGTGATCGAAGATGCTTCGGGACGTTTGGCGTTTCTGCTGCTATCGAGCGGTGTCTGCTGCGTTTTACTAACGATGGTGTCGTTATCGCCCCTCGGATTTGCCTTGGGACTTGTTGCTCCGTTTGCCGTTGGTGCCGCTCGGGATGGCTTTGAGAGCCGGCGCGAGCAACACGATGCAGAAGAGGCAATGCCCGAGGCGTTTACCGCACTTTCCATGTCGCTTGCCTCGGGACATTCGCTGGCCCAGGGCATGCGCTTTGTGGGCGCTCATGCGCAAGAGCCAGTGCATACCGAGTTTTTGCGGGTGGCGGCGGCGATCGATTGCGGCATCTCGGCGGCCGACGCGCTCGATGACTTGCTCGTGCGTATCGACGCCCCCGGTCTTTCGCTTGTGACCTTGGCGCTTAAGGTGTCTCAGCGCACCGGCGCTCCGCTTGCCGACTTACTGTCCGAGGCGTCGAGCATGGTGGGGGAGCGCATTGAGCTCAAGCGCCGCCTGGATGTTAAGACGTCGCAGGCTCGCATGTCTGCGCATATGGTCGCGGCGATGCCGGCGGGCATGTGCGCGGTGTTGGCGCTGCTTTCGGCAGATTTTCGTCGCGGTCTTGCGACGCCTGCCGGCGCGGGCGCTGTGGTGCTGGGTCTTGCCCTCAACGCCGTTGCCCTGGTGGTTATCCGGCGCATTATGCGGGTGGAGCTATGAGCGCCCTGGTTGCAGTTGCGGCTTGCCTGTGCGCCCTGAGTGTATTTGTCGCGACGGGTTTGGATCGGGTGGATGCGCGCAAGATCGCAGGGGCGTGCAAGCGCGAGGCGGTGCTGGTCGCTGCTGCGGGTTGCTCGGTGGTCGATGCTCTGACCGCGCGAGTGAAGGGCGCGGTTGGAGCGGGCGGCCCGGCGCGAGTGTCGCTCGGCGAAGTGTCTGAGATGATCGATGTTGTGCGCTTGGGTCTTTCGGCCGGTCTTTCGTTTGATGCGGCGCTTGAGATTTTCTGCGCCAACCGCCGGTCAGTGCTGGCTCTTCGCCTTGAGCGCGCCTGCATGGCGTGGCAGGTGGGCGTGGGCACGCGTGAGGACGAGTTGTTGGCCGCCGCGCGCGACCTGGACGTGCGAGCGCTCGAGACCTTTGCCATCACGGTGGGGCAGGCGCTCGCCCTGGGTGCCCCACTTGCCGAGACGCTGGCCGCTCAAAGTCGCGAGATCCGTGCGGC
>USJQ01000028.1 GCA_900554985.1 uncultured Collinsella sp.
ATGTGCTCGCTGACCGGCGCTGTTGCCGAGCTGCTGTGCGAGGTCTTCCTGAGCCCCGTGGGCTACAAGGTCGTGCGCGGCTGGGAGCGCGAGAATGTGGGTGCCGAGTACCTCGAGCGTCACGCAACCGCCTAAGGAGCAAGCATGCGGGTTTTGATCACGGGCGCTTCGGGCGGTATCGGAGCCGCGTGCGTGCAGCGCTTTTTGGACGAGGGCCACGAGGTCGTGGGCTTTGATCTGCTGCCGGCGGCGATCGAACACGAGCGCTACCGCCATCTGATCGTTGATGTCCGCGGGCCGGACTCGTTTCCAGTTGACCTTGAACCCCAGGTAATCGTGAACGTTGCCGGTACGCAGGATTCGGCCGACGACATTGCCGCCAACCTGCGTGGCACCATCAACGTGACTGAGCGCTACGCCTTTGTGGGGGAGGGGCTTGCCGCCAAGCCGGCGCCGGCTATCAAATCCGTGGTCAATGTGGGGTCGGCGAGCGGACATACGGGATCGGAGTTTCCTGTCTATGCTGCCAGCAAGGGCGGCGTTATCGCCTACACCAAAAACCTTGCAAACCGCCTGGCGCCGCAGGCCATCGCCAACAGTGTGGACCCGGGCGGCGTTATCACGCCGCTCAACCGTTGCGTGATGGAAGACGAGCGCCTGTGGAACCAGATTATGGAGCTCACGCCGCTTAAGCGCTGGGCCACCGCCCAAGAGATCGCCGAGTGGATCTACTTTGTGGGCGTGACGCACCGGTTTATGGCCGGGCAGAGACTGCTGATCGATGGCGGCGAGGCCGGCCGCACCCAGTTTATCTGGCCCGAGTAACAAAACGCGCCCGATGGCAATTGCCGTCGAGCGCGTTTTTGCATCATTAATAGCCAACTTTAGCTGAGTATTATCTCTGTAAAGTGCCTATGAGCTGGTAGACTGAACCGCGCAATAAAAAAGGGGGCATATTGGGGCTGTTCGGTTCACACGAGAAGCGCGACGCGGACCGAGCGCGTCGACTGTTTGAAGAGGCGCTTGCGCAGCAAGGGCCCAACGTTGCGCTGGTCTTGCGCGCCAGCGACTGTCTTCCGCTCTATATCACCCCAAATTTTGAACGCATCTTTGGTGTATCGCCCGATCGTATTAGCGACGACATCGAGACGCTGTACCGCTTTATTCCCGATAGCGACCGTGTTCGCATACAGCGACAGGTGAGGGACTGGGACCACGCGACTCCGCTGAATCTCCTGTGCTCCTACGATGCGCCCCATGGAGAAAAATCGCAGCTCAGCATTAGGTTTACGATTGCGCTCATTCAAGACGGCACGCAGTACCTGGTTTCTGCAGTCGATGTAACGACCGAAAACGAGCGTATCGCCAAGGCAGAGTCCGAGCGCGATCGCGCCATCGAGACCGCCAACGCGCGTACAGACTATATGAACCAGATGAGCCACGAGATCCGCACGCCGCTCAATGGCATCGAGGGCATGATTTCGCTTGCCCGCGAGCATCATGCGGATGAGTCTCGCCTGATGGATGACTTGTCTCGTGCCTCGCAGCTTTCGGCCTACCTGCTTTCGCTTATCAACGACATGCTCGACATGAGCCGCCTCAACAGCGGGCGCGTGCGCCTTGACGATGCGCCGTTTGATATGCGTCTGTTTGCCGACGAGATCGAGCGCATGTTTAGCTCGCAGGCAGCCGACAAAGGGCTTGCGTACTCGGTCAATCTGGAGGACTGTGAAAACGTTTTTGTCGTGGGCGACCGCATGCGCCTGTCACAGATCGTCATCAACTTTATCTCCAACGCGGTCAAGTTTACCGAGCAGGGCGGCAGCGTTACCGTAACCCTGCGCGAGATGTACCGGGCAGACGGCGGCGTGAGCTATATGCTGCGCGTGCGCGACACAGGCAAGGGTATGGATCCGCGCTACGTCAGCAAAATCTTTAAACCGTTTGAGCAGGAAGACCGCACTATTGCTCGCCGCTACGGCGGAACGGGTCTGGGCATGGCCATTACGAGCGCGCTCGTCGACCTGATGGACGGCGAGATCGTCGTCGATACCGAGCCCGGTCGCGGCTCAACGTTTTCGGCCTACATTCCGCTGCGACTGGCCACGTCGGAGCAGATCGAGGACCTTAAACGTAAGGAGCAGACCCTCGAGACGGCGCGCGATTCCATTGACGTGTCGTTTACCTATCAGTTTGAGGGCATGCGATTCCTGCTGGCTGAGGATAACGAGATCAATGCCATGATCGCAATTGAGCTGCTGGCAAGACGAGGCGCGGCGGTCGAGCGTGCCGAGAATGGCCAGGCGGTCGTCGAGCGATTTCGGAGCATGCCCGCGGGCACGTACGACGCGATCCTCATGGATATTCAGATGCCCGTGCTTAACGGCTGGGAGGCGGCGGAGCAGATTCGAGGGCTCGATCGTGAGGACGCCGCCGCCATTCCCATCATTGCGCTTTCCGCCAATGACTACACCGAGGACGTTGAGCGCTCGCGTGCCGCGGGTATGAACGGACATGTGGGCAAACCCATCGACCTGAATGTTTTGAAAGCACAGCTGGCGGCTGCGACGGCCGAGGCAGCTTACCGAGGAAATGAGTAACCGTGATCGTCGAACAGTCAAGCAGCATCATCAACGAAGTGAGCCGCGCCCTGCTGGGCAAGCGCGATGTGATCGAGAAGGCGCTCATGGCTATCTATGCTGGCGGTCATATCCTGTTGGAGGATGTGCCCGGTACCGGCAAGACGACGCTGGCCCTGGCTCTTTCGCGTGCGCTGGGTCTGGACTTTAAGCGCGTGCAGTTTACGCCCGATACCCTGCCTTCGGACATTACGGGCTTTACGATGTTCGACCGCGACGCCGGTACGTTTCGCTTTGTGTGGGGCGCCGTCAACTGCAACATGCTGCTGGGCGACGAGATTAACCGTACCAGCGCAAAGACGCAGTCGGCCCTGCTCGAGGTTATGGAAGAGCGCGCGGTGACTATCGACGGGCAGACACATCAGGTCCCGCGTCCCTTTGTGTGTATCGCAACCGAGAACCCGGTGGGCTCGGCGGGCACGCAACCGCTGCCCGATAGCCAGCTCGATCGCTTTATGGTTCGTCTGTCTGTTGGCTATCCGTCGCGCCAGGACCAGATCGGTATCCTCAAGGCCCGTCGCTATGTCAACCCGCTCGACGACATTAAGCCCATGGTTGCCTGCGATGACCTGCTCGATATCCAAAACTACCTGGGCGGCGTACAGGTTGCCGACACGGTGCTGGATTATATCGTCCGCCTGTGCGAGGAGACCCGTAATGACGATCTTGTCGAGCTGGGCGTGAGCCCCCGCGGCATTATCGCGCTCACCCGCATGGCGCGCGCCTGCGCATTGATTCGTGAGCGCGACTATGTGGTGCCCGAGGACGTGCGCGAGGTATTTAAGGCTGTTTGCGCCCACCGTCTCGTTTTACGCCCCCAGGCCCGTATTGAATCGATTGGCGCCGCCGACGTCCTCGACCGCATCCTCGCTGCCGTTCCCGCCCCGTCTATGGGTCAGGTTCGCGGCCGCTCGTAGCGGATCGTTTACCTTTTGCATCCTACGTTACGCCCATGATTGCCAACAAGATTACCTATATCGCGTCCGTTGCGCTCCTGCTCGCCACGTTCGTGTTTACCGCCAATGCGGCTGCGCTTGCTGCTGCCGCGGCGTTGATCGCCATGCCCGTGATTACGGTGGCGGCGTGCCGTTCGAGCGTTGCCTTGCTTAAACTTAGCTTTGAGCTTCCTCGGTCGTGTGTTGTAAACGCGCCTCTTGTATTGCGCCTCACACTGGATCGCCCGCTTATGTTTCGCGGTCGTATGGAGCTGTCGTTTTCGGTTTATAACCAGCTGACGGGAGCGCGGACAGTCTATCCCGTAAGTCTTGCCCCCGCGACGGGCAGGCCCGCTTTGTTTGAGCTGGAGCTCGATTCGACCGTCTGCGGTGCGCACACGATTACCCTTGACACCGCGCGCCTGGTCGATGAGATGGGCTTTACGTCGCTTGCTCTCGAGAATGCAGACTTTCATGGGTTGTTTACGGTCTATCCCGAGGTGCTCGACATCCAGGTTGTTCCTAACCAAAGTGCTTCTGCCGGTCTTGAGGGCACGAGCTACGATCCCCATCGAAGCGGCCAAGATGCCTCCGAGGTCTTTGACATAAGGCCCTATCACGAGGGTGATGCCGTTAAGTCGATTCACTGGAAGCTGTCGACGCGTTTTGACGACATGCTGGTGCGCGAGGCTTCGCGCCCACAAGACCACGCTATTGCCATCTTGTTTGGTGCGTTTGCGTGCGATTTTGAGCACGCAAGCCACGCTGAGGTTCTTTCTGCGGTGCTGGGTTTTACCGCATCGATATCGCTGGCGCTTATGCGTCAGGGATGCCATCATGTGGTCGTGGCTGCCCCCGAAGGCTCTTTGGCTGTCTATCCCGTTGATGACCGACGTGGGTTCAATAAGATGCTTGATGCTTTGACGGCAACGCCGCTTGGCCCTGCCTATCCAACATCGCACGAGCACTATGCCAAGCTCGTGGCAGCAAAGGGCATTGGCAAAACGGTGCTGGTAACGGTGGGCGTCGATGAACAGGCCTATATCGAGATAGGCCGTCTGACCGATCTATCGGTACTCCATGTGTTGTATTCGGTCGAGTCGTATAGCATCGAGCACGGAGCCAACTACCTCATCACGCATTGCCCGGTATCGAGTGATTCGGCCCGTATCAAGAGTCTGGAGCTCTAAGATGAACTTTGTGACTCTTACCTCGACGGAGCGCATCGCTTCGAATGGTCGCGTTGTTGCTATGTTCCTGTCGGTGGCTCCCGCGGTTTTATTGTCTGCGGGCTTCTGCTGCACAATTGCTCGGTGCCTGAGCGCAACGTACATGGGGATAATGCTGGCCGTTGCCGTTGGCGTGGCCGTTGCGCTGGGCGCTTTGGGCGTTTTGATGGCTTCGAAAAAGGCTCCCCTCTGGATTGCCTTGGCTGCGGCGTCCGTAGCGCTTTTATGCGCGCTCTTGATTCCTTCGGCACGCTGGGGCTTCTATGCGTGCGTCAATACCGTTATCGCTCGCGTCAACTCGATCTGTGAACTGTATATTCCATTGGTGGCAGACGCCGGTCTGCTGTGTGAAGCCGTGTCGCTGGCGGTGCTCGCCGGCATGTTTGCCGGCTCACTCGCCTGGCTTTTTGCCAACTTGAGCGTTTCGTGGCCCACGCTCTTAATCATCGTTATCTGCGGCTCGGCTTCCATGGCGCTGCAGCTTGGTGATTCTGCGATGTCTATGACGCTGGGCGTTGCGGGCTGGCTTGTCCAGTGCCGTGCTGACGAGTTGCGGGGCTCTACGGTAGGTTTGCCCCAGGTTCTATTTGGTCTTGGCGGCCTGTGCGTTGCATGCGGCGTTCTCTTTGCACTGACCGTTGCCCTTGTACAACCTCTTCCCGCGTTGTCCGCCCTGTCGGCGTCTGCCGTCAGAGCAGTCCAGGGCGTTCGATTTGGGGACGATTCGCTGCCCGAGGGCGACCTTTCGCAAGCGGCGGACATGAACGAAGGCGAGTCCACGACGCTGTCGCTTGCCGCCAGCAAGACGCTCGGCGACGACCTGCTCATGAAGGGTTTTGTGGGCACGACGTTTGATGGCATGTCTTGGGGGCGCGGCGACTGGATGTCCTACGAGGGCGAATGGTCCGGCATGCGTGAATGGCTGCGTCAGAACGGTTTGACGGTAGCCGAGCAACGCGCCGCGTTTGATACCGAGACCGAGCGTGAGGGCGGCGAGCCTGTCGAGGCGGTTGAGATTTCAGTCAATGCCTCGGGCGCCAACCGCAGATACACCTATGCTCCCTATACACTGCGCTCGCTGAGCGGTGCCGACGCAATGTTGACGGGCTCGACGATGCTAAGCATGGACCCTTTGCCGTCCAAAACATACAGTGTGACCGTCGATAACGTGCCATCAGATGACGTCATTGCAGATTCGAGCTGGCTGGCGTCCTCCAAGAGCGACTATGCAAAAAGCGAGCGGGTATACGCCGCTTTCGTTCGCGATAAGTACCTGGACCTTCCCGAAGAGGAGCGGGATGCCGTTAATACATACCTGTTCTCGAGCGACAGCTGGGATGCTGGGGCGAATGTTTCGGATACAGCCGTGATCAGTCGCGTGCGCACGATGTTGGCTTCGCTTGCGGGGCAGACGGATAACCCGCCAGCCTATACCGAGGCGACGTCGTTTGTCGCGTGGTTCTTGGGCACGGCGCACGAGGGCAACTCTGCTTACTTTGCCACGGCGGCGACGCTCGCGTTTCGATCTCAGGGAATTCCCGCGCGCTATGTCGAGGGCTATTGGGCAGCAGATGATCAGCTGGCCGCTGCTGTTGGGGCAGGCGTGGCGCTCAACTTGACGGCTGCCGATGCGCACGCGTGGACCGAGATCTACCTTGACGGTCAGGGATGGACGCCCGTGGAGGTCACCCCTGGATACTATAGCCAGACGCTCGATGCCGATAAGATTATCGATGTGGGCGAGGCATGGAGCAACGGCGCCAACGATAAGACGCTCGATGCGGGCTCGGTCGCAGGACAGGCCGAGGATAAGCATCGCGAGGATGTGCCGGTAATGTATAACATCCCCGTTGTGGCCAAAGTTGGGGTCGGTTTGATCGGCACGGCGATTGCCGCCCTGCTCGCCCTGTTCATTCGCAGGTTTGTCTTGCGCGCTCGGCGCACGCGGGCTATCGAGAGTGATGAGCAGGATATATGCGTGCCGGCACTCTACGGCTATCTTGCCCTTGTGATGAACCAAAGCGGTCTCGACGCCTTTGACGAGACCAAGCCGCTCGATTGCCTGGATGCCTTTGCTGCAGTGTTCCCCCAGATTGACCCGTGGGAATACCGTCGAGCGATTCGACTTCATCAAGCTTATGCGTTTGGTGGCCGCCAGCTTAAACCGAACGAGTTGCGCACGCTCCGACGTTTTACCGCACGCCTGCCTCGGAGCATGCCGGCTCCGCAAACTGTTGTTGAACGCTTCCGCCGCTACATGCTGCACGCGTTGTAGAGGGAGTAGGTCTACGTGTTTTCTAAATATCCTCAACATATGGCTTCGCACAAGAACGCGGCGTCGGCCAAACTAAAAGGCCCGCGGAATGCGTCCGCGTGCGTTCAGCATGCCGCCAAAAATATGTATCGCGCCAAGCCTTTGGCTGCAACGCGCGTTGTGGCAGCGGCGATTTCGGTCGCTGCGGTCGGCGTATTTGGCACGGTCGCCTTTGAGTTGGCCCAGAGTAATCTGAGCTTCGATCCTTCGGGGTATATCGCTGCATACAGTCACGGTGACGCGGAGTCCGGCGAGGCGTATCGGATCAGTCCGCTCTCGACGGATGCCGAGGCAAATCGTCATGACGAGGATAGCGACAGCCGGGACACGAGCGCACGTGAGCAGCAGGCGCGGCTCGATAATGCGCAGGGACAGGTAAATCTGACGGGGCAAAGCGGCACGACCGCCTACAACGTTACCGGCAGCGCCGATGGAACGGGCGTAGGAGTTGCGGGTGGTTCGGGCAGCGGCGCGGGCGGCGCTGGCGGCTCGGGAGGCGGGCAAAACGTTCCCGTTATCAATGCGGGCGGAGCATCTGGCGGCAATGCCGGCGGCGGTGCGGGCGGTAACGGCGGTAGTGGCGGCTCGGCCACCTCGACGGCCAATTCCTACAAGTATCTTCTTGCGGACCCCGCGCCCCAAAAGGGCGCCCCCATGGGAGATACAACGTTCTTTACGCAGTTTAACGGTGCGGCCGGATTCATCGATCCCGTTAACGTGCAGATTTCGCCCATGGAGGATGCAATCTACGATGGGCAGATGCTCGACGCCTGGACGCTGTTCTGCGCCATGGATGTCCACTGGAGTGACGACAAGGGCCTCTACTATCTTGCCTGCACCAAGGACGAGTTCGCCTCGTTTCCGTATCTCCGCATCGACTCGTGGACCAATGCCGCGGGCGAGAAGAATCCGGCGCTGTGCTCGAGCCAGCCGCTCACGGTAAGCGTCTCGCTGCGCTTGTCGCAGGATACGGCGTGGACGACGCGTAACGTTACCATCCAACCGGCGCGGTCGCGCCTGTTTGTGGTCGGCCAGCCCGATTCGATGGGCCAGCGAAGCGTGATTTGGAGCACGCTGAGCTCCAAGGAGAACCTGCTGGGTGTCAACACACAAGAAGCCTTTATGAAGCAGGCGGGCCATGTCGATTCGGAGGGCTACCTCAATGCCTTGTTGCTGGGGTGGCGCGAGAACGAGGCGGCCGTCCCGTATTTCTACACGCTGACACCCGGTCGCCATGTGGTGGTTCCCGGCGACGTCGTGTCCATCGGCCCCGCCTACAAGGTGCGTTTTCAGGGTTATGCTCTCGACGAGGACTATCGCTTTGACGACGACCCTACCAGCCTCAATAACTCACGCCTGCAGACGCTTGTCGATGTGGATGAGTCGGTCGTGTCGGTCGATGGCGGGGGCGAGACGCTCAGCGTTCCGCAGGGTGTGCAGGCGGTCGACGCCTATACCGACAGTCGTCAGCGTGAAGTCTTTACGTGGCAGATCAACAATCTAGAGCTACCGTCCTCGGTGTACTACGTCAACGTCAATGCGGGCTTTCAAGTGCTCGATGCCTACCGTGTCGCGTCGGATAACCCCGTCTATGCCGCAACGGATGAGGGTATCTTGACCTCTCGCGATGGCAAGGAGTATCTGGGCGTTCCCTACCATACGCGCGAGCTCGATGTTCCCGCCGATATTGCCCATGTCGTCATTCCCGATCGCAATAAGCTCGATCGTATTGTTCTGCACGCGTCCAAAGAGGGCGAGTTGCCCCAGATTGACGTGAGTAAGCTGCAGGACTGTACCCTGGTCGTTGACGATGCCGCGCTGCTCGATTTTATTACCGAGCACGCGGACGAACTAGAGAATGCCTACGGCGTATACGTGTCGCCCGCGACCAACCCCAGTGTCCAACTCACGTACTCACAGGGGCTGGTGTACAACATTAATTCGCAGCTCGAAAGCGACCTGTGCTATGTGCTCGATACGGGTTCCAATATTGCCCTGGGGCAGATTTCCCACACCAT
>USJQ01000029.1 GCA_900554985.1 uncultured Collinsella sp.
TAGCTGGCATATCCATCGGCAGCATAGATATTGAGCGAATCGGCCCATCGCTACGCGACGCCATGAGACAGACAATATCCAAGAATGGAAATGGCCTGCTCATCACTCTCGACGAGGTTCAAGACGCAGAGCTCGATGAGGTCCGAACGCTCTCCATTGCGATTCAGCAGGTTATCGGCGAAGACCTTGATATCGCCTTTGTTTTTGCTGGGCTGCCTTCGATGATTGAAAGCATCATCAACGGAAAGACACTTACGTTTTTGCGCCGTGCCCTCCCCTTTGATCTGAAGGCTGTGGCAGTAACCGAAGTGTCGTACTCCCTCGAGGAAACCATTGAAGCGTCTGGCATGGAGTTGCAGCCAGGTATTGCCGGCCAACTTGCCGAGGCAACGCAAGGCTATCCTTTCATGATCCAACTCGTTGGATACTACGCATGGCAGTTGGCAAGACGCGCACATACAGCGATTATTGGAGAAGAAGAAGCCGAGCGTGGCATTGCAACGGCACGCGAACGCTTCTGCGCCATGGTGATTGAGCCCGCGCTGCAGCGCATTCCGCCCACGTGCATCGCTTATCTGCTGAGCATGGCGTCTTTGGGGCAGACGAGCTCGACCAGCATGGTTGCCGATGCCCTAAACAAAACGCCTCAACAGGTGAGCTCCGTCCGCAGCCGCCTGTTAAGAGAATCGATTATCGAGGCTCCTTCGTACGGCAAGGTCTCATTTGCCATCCCCTACATGCGCGACTACCTCTACGAGCACAAAGCCGAACTGGAAGTTGAACTGTAGAAACGACAACTGCCCTGCAAGACGAAAACCGTTTTCGTACGGATTTAAAGCAGACGTAAACGGTTTTCGTCTTGATTTGCGTCCGAAATTAAGACGTAAATCGCGCTTTCGTACGCTTATTACCAGACGCAAACTGTTTTCGTCTGTCAATATGTCTGCAATCCAAACGAAAAGAGCCCCGAGCTCGTATGAACTCGGGGCTCTTTGTGCCGCACATCTATGAGAGGAAAAATTCGATGCGTACGGGCGCTACCCCATGAAGCCGCCCTGGGATGGCGGCAACCTCGCCGTTACCCGTCTGATGGATGTGCTCAAGGCATCTGTTCCCCTCTTTATCGACGTAACGGGCAAAAAAGTTCGTCGAGGAGACCATCCGCACGCACCACGGTGTGGCCGACGCCATTGAGACGCGCAACCCCACCGCCGCTCACGATGCGATGTATCTGCACCTGGTCTACAACCGCAATATGATTGCGGAAGGCACACAAACAAAAGGCATTTAAGGCTCGACAATAATCTTTCTTTGATAAAACGCAGGCAGCGAGCGCTTGCGTTTTATCAAATGGTGCAATGGGGTCAGGTTTACATGCATCAACTTAGCGCAAAGTAACCTGGCCCCCATGCGCCAAGGGGTTGACTAGAGTTCGCAGGCGATCTTGTAGCCATCGCCGATGGCGTCGCGAATGTTACCGCACTTGTTGGCATCGCCCAGCACGTGGGTGGCAACGCCGGCCGCGGCAAGGTCGTCGGCAAGCTTGGTATTGGGACGATAGCCCATGGCAAGCACCAGCGTATCGGCATCGGCGATGGTGTTGATCTGGCCATCCTTTTCGTACGAGATGGTGTCCTCGGTGATCTCGGTCACCTTGGCCTCGGTCAGCACGTGGACGCCCTTGGAGAGCATGCGCGTGATGAGCACCGCGCGGCCGGCACCGCCCTCGTTGGCGGCAAGCGTCTTGGTCATCTCGATGACGGTGACATCGCGGTTGGCCGGCGACAGGTCGTTGACCAACGGGGCCAGGTAATCGGCCGTCTCGCAGCCGACGGTGCCGCCGCCCACGATGACGATCTTCTTACCCGGGAAAGCCTTGCCACCCAGCAGGTCGTCAGCCGTCATAACCTGCTTAAAGCCCTGCATGAAGGCCGGAGCGATGGGCTCGGCGCCATAAGCCAGGACAACCTCGTAGCCCGCGTAGTCGCGCTGAATGTCCTCGGCCGAAAGCTCGGTGCCAAATACGCACTTCACGCCAGCCTCAGCAAGACGGCGGTACTGGTACTTAATCACGCGGGTGAGCTCCTGCTTTGCCGGCGGAACGGCTGCGATGCGCATCTCGCCGCCCGGCTCGTCCTGCTTGTCCACAAGCACCACGTTATGACCGCGCTTGGCGGCAATGTAGGCTGCCTCCATGCCCGCAGGACCGGCGCCCACAACGAGCACGTTCTTTGCCTCGGCGGCAGGCTCGTAGCCGGCCTCGTCGCGCTCCACGTCCGGGTTGACGGTGCAGGAGATGCGCTTGCCAAACATGATGCCGTTCAGGCAGCGCAGGCAGCCGATGCAGGGACGGATCTCGTCGGCGTTGCCGGCAGCCGCCTTATTGCAGAACTCGGCATCGCACAGGTTGGCGCGGCCCATCATGCAGATGTCGGCGGCGCCGTCCTCGATCAGTTCCTCGGCAATCCATGCCTCGTTGATGCGGCCGACCGTGGCAACGGGAATGTTGACGTGCTTTTTAATCTCGCGCGAGCAGGCGGCATGCGAGGCCTGCTGCGTGCCGGCGGCGGGAATGGCAGAGCCGCGCTTGATGGTGGTGCCGCCCGATACATGAATCATGTCGACACCGGCCTTCTCCAGGCGACGCGAGACATAGATCATGTCGTTGAGGGTCAGACCGCCATCGGTATACTCATCGCCCGAGATACGGACGTCGATGATGAAATCCTTGCCGCAGCGCTCGCGAATCTCGGCGATGGCCTCGAGCAAGAAGCGCATGCGGGCGTCGAGCGAGCCACCGTACTCATCGGTACGCTTGTTGTAGAGCGGAGTCAAAAAGCCGCCGAGCATACCGTGGGCGTGTGCCGCATGGACCTCGACGCCATCGACGCCGGCCTTCTGCATACGCACGGCAGCGTCGCCAAACTGATGCGTGAGCTCGTGGATCTCGTCGATGGTGATAGGACGCGGCGCCTCGCGGGCATAAGACGGGCCCACAAAGGACGGGGCGATGAGGCGTGGCGTGCCCGGAATGTTAAAGGCCATGTAGGCGGGGTGGAAAAGCTGCGGCATGATCTTGCAGCCGTACTCGTGGACGGCTGCGGCGAGCTTTTCCCAGCCGGGGATAAACGTGTCGTCGTAGCAGCACATGTCACCCGGCAGATAGGTATAGGTTGGCTCGACCGTCACGACCTCGGTGATGATCAGGCCCACGCCGCCCTTGGCACGGGCGCGATAATGATCGACCAAATCGTCGGTCACATAGCCATGATCGGCCAGGTTGGTAGACACCGGCGGCATAAAGACGCGGTTCTTGACCTCGGTCGTACCGACCTTGATCGGGCTAAAGAGCATCGGGTAGGCGGAGGACTCCATACAGGGTTCCTTTCGTTTGAGCCGCTCGGCGGCAGTTGCTAACGTACCTATCGTATCAGCAACCGCCATATCTGCACTCGCTCGCACTCCTCACCTTCAATCCCAACCCTCACAAAAAAGTTGCGGTGGAATACGGAGTAGATAAGGCCTTTGACAGCTAAAACAGTCCGTATTTCACCGCAACTGATGGGCGGGGTGGAATTGAGGGCTCAGATAGTCAGTCATGCCCTCATCCGCCACTCCCTCACCTACAGCGCGCCGTCCAGCATAAGGTTCACCTTGAGCACGTTAACCGTGGGCTCGCCGAACACGCCGAGGAAACGGCCCTTGGTGCACGCGGCGATGATGTCGCGCACCTCGTCCTTACTTTTGCCCGTGGCCTTGGCAAGGCGCGGGACCTGGTACTCGGCGGCATCCGGAGAGATCTCCGGGTCGAGGCCGGACCCCGAACACGTCACCAGGTCGAAGGGCACAGCGTCCATATCGGCATCGGGGTTGGCAGCGCGGATCTTCTTCACGCGCGCGTCCACAAGCTGCCGATACTCCTCACTCGCCGGGGACAGGTTGGACGGGGCACCATACGCCATGAGCTCGCCGTCTTCGCCTTCGACAATTGACACGTTCTGGATGCGGCCCCACATGTGGTCCTCGTCCTCGAAGTTCTGGCCGATGAGCTCGGAGCCCACAACCTTGCCGTCGACCGTAATGAGCGAACCGTTCGCCTGATACGGGAACGCAACCTGGGCGATGCCGGTCACGACGAGCGTATAGCCCAGGCCGCAGACAACGGTAAACAGCGCGAACACGCCCAGTGCGCGCGATGCAACACCTTTGAACATACAAACCTCCACTTACATAATGCCGCAGAACGCGAGCAGCATGTCGATGAGCTTGATGAATACGAACGGGGCAACGATGCCGCCCAGACCCCACACGAGCAGGTTGTGGGTCAGCAGCTGTCCGGACGGGACCTCGCGGTACTTAACGCCCTTCAGCGCGGCCGGGATCAGCGCGACAATAACGAGCGCGTTATAGATGATGGCCGAAAGAACCGCGGACAGCGGGCTTGCCAGGCCGAGGATGTTGAGGGCGTCCAACCCGGGGTAGATCGGCGAGAACAGGGCCGGAATGATAGCGAAGTACTTCGCCACGTCGTTGGCCACTGAGAAGGTCGTGAGCGAACCGCGGGTCATGAGCAGCTGCTTGCCAATACGCACGACCTCGATGAGCTTGGTGGGGCTGGAGTCGAGGTCAACCATGTTGCCGGCCTCCTTGGCAGCCTGGGTGCCCGTGTTCATGGCCACGGCGACGTCGGCCTGGGCCAGAGCGGGAGCGTCGTTGGTGCCGTCGCCGGTCATGGCGACCAGGTGGCCCTCGCGCTGGAACTCGCGGATCTTCTCGAGCTTGCCTTCAGGGGTGGCCTCGGCCAGGAAGTCGTCAACGCCGGCCTCGGCGGCGATTGCCGCGGCGGTGAGCGGGTTGTCGCCCGTCACCATGATGGTCTTGATGCCCATCTTGCGCAGGTCGGCGAACTTCTCCTTAACGCCGGACTTGATGATGTCCTTGAGGTACACAACGCCCAGCACGCGGCAGTTCTTGGTCACGACCAGCGGGGTGCCGCCGGCCTTGGCGATGCGTTCGACGGCCTCGTCGCACTCCTGGGAGAACACGCCGCCGGCTGCCTCCACATAGGTGCGCACGGAATCGGCAGCGCCCTTGCGGATCTCATTGCCCTCGTAGTTCACGCCGGACATACGCGTTGCCGCGGTGAACGGGATGAACTCCATGCCCTTATCCTCGAGTGTGCGGCCGCGCAGGCCGAACTGCTCCTTGGCGAGTACGACGATGGAACGGCCCTCGGGGGTCTCGTCGGCCAGCGAGGAAAGCTGGGCGGCATCGGCCAGCTCCGCGGGATCGACGCCGTCGACCGGGATGAACTCGGCGGCTTGGCGGTTACCCAGGGTGATGGTACCGGTCTTGTCGAGCATGAGGATGTCGACGTCGCCGGCGGCCTCGATGGCGCGGCCGGACATGGCCAGCACGTTGGCCTCGTTCAGACGGCTCATGCCGGCGATGCCGATGGCGGACAGCGCCGATGGTAGTGGGAGCCAGGCACACGAGCAGCGCCACGAGCGTGGTCACGGCCGTGGGGTTGACCATGTCGTTAAGACCGACCGAGAAGCAGGAGTAACAATACAGGGCCAGCGTGACCAGGATAAAGACGATGGAGAGGGCCACCAGGAAGATCTCCAGAGCGATCTCGTTAGGGGTCTTCTTGCGCGCGGCACCCTCGACCATCGCGATCATCTTGTCCAGGAAGCTCTGGCCGGGCTCACTGGAGATCTTGACGATAATCCAGTCGGACAGCACCGTGGTACCGCCGGTAACGGCAGAGCGGTCGCCGCCGGCCTCGCGGACCACAGGGGCGGACTCGCCGGTGATGGCGGACTCGTCAACGGAGGCAGCGCCCTCGATGACGTCGCCGTCGCCGGGAATCTGCTCGCCGGCGCGTACGATCACCAGGTCGCCGCGCGTGAGCTCGGTGCCGGGAACGACGGTGAAGTGCTCCTTGTCCTCAACGGACTCGATGCGATGGGCCTCGACATCCTTCTTGGCCGCACGCAGGGAATCAGCCTGAGCCTTACCGCGGCCCTCGGCAAGCGCCTCGGCGAAGTTCGAGAACAGGTCGGTGAGCCACAGGATGACCGCGATGGCGACCACATAGTAGGTGGGCACACCCGCGTCCTGCACACCGAAGATGGAAGCGACGGCCAGGACGGAGGTCATGACGGCTGAAAGCCACACCAGGAACATGACCGGGTTTTGAATCTGGACGCGAGGGTCCAGCTTGGCAAACGAGTCGCGGACCGCGCGGCCCATCATGTCTTTTTGCATAGTCATAAATCTGCGCCCTCCTTTACGCAATCATCTGGAAGAACTCGGCAACAGGGCCAAGCGCCAGGGCCGGGAAGAAGCTCAGGGCACCGATCAGCAGAACGATGAACACGAGCAGGAATACGAACATGGCATTGGTGGTAGACAGGGTACCGGCGCTCTCGGCGACCTTACCCTTCTTGGCCAGCGAGCCGGCGATAGCCAGCGTACCGATGATGGGCATGAAACGGGCGAACAGCATCTCGAGGCCGAGCATGACGTTGATCCAGGGAATGTTGCAGTTCATGCCTGCAAACGCCGAGCCGTTGTTGCCGCCGCATGAGGTGAAGGCATACAGCACCTCGGAGAAGCCGTGCGCGCCACCATTGTTGAGCTGGTCGGCAAGACCGGGCACCATGCAGGCGATGGCCGAACACACCAGAATGGCAAACGGAGTTGCCAGGCACAGGACAACTGCCCAGCGCATCTCGCCCGGCTCGATCTTCTTGCCCAGGAACTCAGGCGTGCGTCCGACCATAAGGCCGGCGATGAACACTGTAAGGATGGCGAAGCCGATCATGCCATACAGGCCGCAGCCCACGCCGCCGAAAACGACCTCGCCCAGAGCCATCTGGAGCATCTGGACAAAACCGCCCAGCGGGGTGTAGGAGTCGTGCATGGAGTTAACCGAGCCGTTGGAAGCGGCGGTGGTGTAAGCCGACCACGTGGAGGAGGTGGCGATACCGAAGCGGCTCTCCTTACCCTCCATGTTGCCGCCGGCCTGGCCGTCGGTCATCTCGATATTGACCGCTCCGCCATCGGCCAGCTGCGGGGTGCCCGCATGCTCGTTGACGGCGATGATGCCGGTGAAGATCACCAGCAGGATGAACATGGCGGCAAAGATGGCCTTGCCCTGCTTGGTGTTCTTGACGCCGATACCGAAGGTGAAGCAACAGGCGGCCGGGATCAGCGGCAAGCTGGTCATCTCGATGATGTTGGTGAAGGCACTGGGGTTCTCATACGGATGGGCGGAGTTCACGCCGAAGAAGCCGCCGCCGTTGGTGCCGGACTGCTTGATGGCGACCTGAGGAGCCGCGGGACCCTGGGGCAGGAACTGCTCGGTGACCACGCGCGCGCCCTCGACAACCTTGCCGTCGACCTTGACCGTGTCGCCCTCGATCTGGGCGCCGTCGATGACGCTCAAGCCGCCGTCTGCATTAGGCTGGACAGCGACAGGCTCTACGAGCTCAGCCTTCTGAGCCGGCTGGAAGTTGGAGATGACACCACCGGCAGCCAGGCAGATGCCAAACACGAGGTTCAGCGGAATGAGCACATACAGGACGGTGCGGGTGAGGTCGACCCAGAAGGAACCCAGACCCTGCTCCTTGACCCGACGGAAGCCGCGGATGAGCGCGAACATGACCGCAATACCGGTGCCGGCGGACAAGAAGTTTTGCACGGTGAGGCCCATGAACTGCACAAGGTAGGACAGGGTGGTCTCACCGGAATAGGATTGCCAATTGGTGTTGGTTATGAAGGAAGCAGCCGTATTGAACGACAGATCCCATGACACACCCGGCAGGTGCTGGGGATTGCCTGGCAAGAAGGGCTGAAGCGCCTGGAGTGCCACAAGGGCCACGAGGCCGATCCCCGAAAAGACCAGCACGCTTGCCAGATAGCGCCTACACCCCATCTGCTCTGCCGCGTCGATGCGAAGCAGACGATAGACGCCACGCTCCACAGGAGCAATCACAGGCGACAGGAACGTATGCTCGCCATCCATGATATGGGCCATGAACCGACCGAGCGGAACGGCCAGGACGACGAGCACGGCAAAGTACAAGATGTACTGAATCGCAGCGTCCATAGTTTACGAATCACTCCTCATCAGAATGTAGATGTAATAGATAAGGAGTCCGATGCAGACGACTCCGATAATGGGAATGAGGATGTCCATTACCGCCCCTTTCACGCGCGGTCCGATGTCTCGGACGCCTGCTCTCGCAAGCGCCTGGGGACAGTAAACGCTTCTAGAGATTAAAGAGGCGTGAGGACCGGGGCTCACGACCTTAAGATGCCGTAAAGATGCAGGTAGAAAGCACTATTGCGGCTGCAGTGCGCCTATACTCGACCTCGCGAGCATACAGTGGCGTCCTCACCGCGTATGCACGCATGGACAACGTTTCAGAAAGGCTACGCTATGCAGCGCGACGCATCGGACACTCGCGTCAATCCAGACCTCATCCTCAAGGCAATTGAGAAAGACGAGGTCGCCGATGACGCTCGAACCAGCCGGGGACACCTCAAGATTTTCTTTGGCTACGCTGCTGGCGCAGGCAAAACCTATGCGATGCTTCAAGCCGCCCACGCCGCCAAGCGGCGAGGTGTCGACGTCGTCGCGGGATACATCGAGCCGCACGAACGGCCGGCAACTGCCCATCTTGCACAAGGGCTTGAGAACGTGCCCTGTAAACTCATCGAGCACAACGGCATTGCGCTCAGCGAGTTCGATCTAGATGCGGCTATCGAACGCGCCCCTCAGCTCATCCTTGTCGACGAGCTCGCCCATACGAATGCGCCGGGGTCTCGCCACGACAAACGCTATCAAGACGTCGAGGAACTTCTACATGCAGGCATCGACGTCTATACGACCGTGAACGTTCAGCATATCGAGAGCCTAAACGACATGGTTGCATCCATCACCGGCGTTGTCGTGAGCGAACGAATCCCCGACCGCATCTTCGATGATGCCGACCAGGTCGAGCTCGTTGACATAGAGCCCGAAGACCTACTTGAGCGCCTTCGCGCCGGCCTCGTCTACCGTCCGGCACCAGCCGAGCGAGCGCAACAGCATCTTTTTACCGTCGAGGACC
>USJQ01000030.1 GCA_900554985.1 uncultured Collinsella sp.
AAGGCCCGGCGGTGTAGCTTAGCGTCGACGCTTCCAGATAATGCCGAGCATGATGACGATGATGCCGCCGATAAGGCACGCGCCAACTACTGCCAGCGTGCGGTCTCCCGTTGCGGCGAGCTTACCGGTCGTCTTCTTGGTGATGACCTTCGTGGTCGTCGTGTCCGTCTTAGGCGAGGGCTTAGGCGTCGGGGCCGGTGTGGGCGTGGGGTCCACGGCAGCGGAGCCAAAGCTGATGGTGCCCGCGAGCGAGGTCATCTTGCTCTCCCAGCTGTCCTGCCCGATCAGCGCCCTTAGCGCTGACTCGCAGGTACCCCACTCGGTGTGCTTGGTGGCGTTTGCGAAGGTGGGGAAGTCGGTCGTGTTGGTGATGATGTAGTTGTTGGTGGCGACGGTATAGGTCTTGGCGGGGTCGAGCGTGCTGCCGTCTTTGGTGAGTGTGGCGCTCACAATGCGCTTGCCTTCGGGCTGCGTCCAATCAATCGTCACGTTGATGCCGCCAAAGGAGAGAACGCTGCCAGAGTCATCGCGCCACTTGTACTTGTCTTGCGCCTCCTGCTCGCTGTGACCGGCCGCCACATAAGCCTGCTGAAGCTCGTAGCTGTCGTTGCAATCGTCGCTGATTTGTAGCGAGTGCTCGAGCGCTGCGAGGAAGTCCGCGCCGGTCATGGTCCAGGTCTCCACAGTGTTGCCGTAGGGCGAGATGGCGATGACGTTGCCGGCGGTCACGTTGCCCGCCGCGATGCCGCCGCGGATGCCGCCAGCGTTTTCGATAGCGAAGTCCGCGCCCGTCAGGGCAAGATAGGAGCCGCAAATCACGTGGCCGATGGTCTGGGCCTTGGTGGTGTCGCCCTCCTTGCCGGGGCGGAAATCGGTGGTGCGCACCATTTCCCAACCATGCGTGCCTGCGGCGTCCTCGCCGTAGAAATAGTTGGTGGTGGATGTGCCGAGCACCTTGTTCGATTCGTTTTCAAAGTCCTCGTCGAGCGGCTTGATCTTGTTGCGGACGGCTTCAAGGCGGCTTTGGTAGTCGGAGCCCTTGTCGGGGTCTGTCAAAAGGTCGTTGACGTTCTTGGCGGTGTAGAGCTTCTCGTCGCTGCCGTCTGCAGGGACCGTGACCGTGTCATCGTCGGTCGTCTCGGTGCCATTCGTGTCGTATTTGTACGGAATGGAAAGCAGCCCCACCTCGGCAAAGGCGCTGCCTGCCTCGACAACGTGGATCGTCTTGCCGTCGGCTCCCGTCACCTTCTCGTTAAGGTTGATGTGCTCGTGGCCTGCGATAAGGGCATCGACGCCACGGAGCCGCGTGGCAAAGGTCTTTGCGTCGAGCGTGTGCGCGATACACACAACAACATCGCAGCCCTCCTTGCGCAGCTGCTCTGCCTCGGCATTGATGGCGTTCGCGGCACTCGAGAAGCTGGTGCCCGCGACCAGGTCCGCGCGCAGCGAGGAACCTAGCGACTCATCCATGGCTCCGACGACGCCGACCTTGATTTTGTAGTCGAATGTGGAGTGATCCTCGCTATCCTCCCAGGTGCGATCGAGCGTCTTCGTGATGCTCGAGCTCCATGCGCCGTTCGAGGACGTTGCATTCGCGCAGAGCATGGCGAAGGGCGTGCCGGTGGTGCTGTAGCCGGTCATGGTGCGGAGTTTGTCCGCGCCGTAGCTCCAGTCGTGGTTGCCTGGCGTGGTTGCGTCGTAGCCGTCGGCGTAGAAGGTGTCCATGAGCTCGGCGATGCTCTTGCCCTCGCTCATGGTGGCGAAGGACTGTCCGTGGAAGGTGTCGCCCGCATCGAGTAAAAGATCGGGGGCGCTGCTTTGGGCGCTATAGAGAACCGCCAGTCCGTCAAAGCCCACAGTGCCGGTGCCCTTGCTTGCGTTGTAGCTGTACTTGTAGCTGCCGTGGATATCGTTGGTGTGCATGACGGCAACGGAGCCGTCAATAGCGGCAGGCAGGTTTCCCGCGAAAGCGAGGCTTGGGATGCCTGCGAGCGCGCCGGCAAACAACGCGGCGGCCAACGCAAAGCGGGGGAGTCTTTTCATGGCAGTTTCCTTAGTCCTTAGCCAGAATGTCTGGTTGAATATCGGATTATCGACATAATATGCGAAAACCGCCGCAAGGGCCTCTGTCCCTTTGCGGCGGTTTTGGCGTTTGCGCAGATAAAACCTACCAAAATAAACCTGTCCCTTTTTGGCAGGTTTTAGCTTAGCAGCATGCGGTCGTTGGCGAGCTCGCCGCCCGAGACCTCCTCGAACTTCTGCAGCAGGTCGGCCACGGTGAGCGACTTCTTCTCGTCGCCGGCCACGTCGTAGATCACATGGCCCTCGTGCATCATGATCAGACGGTTGCCCAGACGGATGGCGTCGTTCATGTTGTGCGTGACCATGAGCGTGGTCAGGTGGTTCTCGTCGACGATCTCCTCGGTCAGGTTGAGCACCTTAGAGGCCGTCTTGGGGTCGAGGGCCGCAGTGTGCTCGTCGAGCAGCAGCAGGCGCGGCCTGGTGAGCGTGGCCATCAGTAGGGTGAGTGCCTGGCGCTGGCCACCCGAGAGCAGGCCGACCTTGGCGTTGAGACGCGTGTCCAGACCAAGGTCCAGGCGCTTGAGCAGCTCAACGTACTCATCTTTCTCGGCCTTGGTGACGCCCCACGAAAGGCCGCGACGCTGGCCGCGACGCTTGGCGAGGGCCAAGTTCTCGGCAATCTGCATGTCGGCAGCGGTACCGCGCATGGGGTCCTGAAACACGCGGCCCAGGTACTTGGCGCGCTGCGACTCGCTCAGGCGCGAGATGTCGGTGCCGTCGAGCTCGATAACGCCCGAATCGAGCGGGTACACGCCGGCGATCATGTTGAGCAGCGTGGACTTGCCGGCGCCGTTGCCGCCGATCACGGTTACAAAGTCGCCGTCATTCAGGGTGAGGTCGACGCCGGTGAGCGCGCGCTTCTCGGTGACGGTGCCCTTGTTAAAGGTCTTCTTGACATGCGAGAGCTTAAGCATCTGCCTCATCTCCCTTCGTGTAGGAGCTGCGGAGCTTATAGCGCTCCCAAACCACGGGCACGCACAGGGCCACAGCGACAATTACGGCGGAGAGCAGCTTCATGTCGTTGGCGTCCATGCCCAACTGCAGCACGATGGCGCGGATAAGGAAGTACACCACGGAGCCAAAGACGGCGGAGGCAAGACGGACGCTAAACTGCGTGAGGCCGCCGGGCAGCAGACGGCCGAGCACCTCGCCGATAACAATGGCGGCAAGACCGATAACGATGGCACCGGTGCCCATACCAATGTCGGCATACTTTTGGCTCTGGCAGATGAGCGCGCCCGAAAGGCCGATGAGGGCGTTGGAGAGCACGAGGGCGATCATCTTGGTGGAGTTGGTGTTGACGCCCAGAGCGCGGATCATGTACGCGTTGTTGCCGGTGGCTGGCGGCGTCGAGCCGATCTCGGTGCCAAAGAACCAATACAGGATGGCAACGATAGCCACGGCGAGCAGGATGCCCAAGATGATGGCAACGGTGGACTGCGGCAGACCGGTCATATTGCTGACGGCGGAGAACACGGTGCCCTTGGCAAGAATGGGCGTATTGGACTTGCCCATGATGCGCAGGTTGATGGACCACAGGCTGATCTGGGTGAGGATTCCGGCGAGGATCGCAGGAATCTCAAAGACGGTGGTCAAAATGCCCGTGACGGCGCCCGCGATGGCGCCGGCGCACATACCGGCCAGCACGGCGAGCAGTGGGTCGACGTTGTTATTGACGATGAGCACAGCGCAGACGCAGCCGCCGAGGGCAAAGCTGCCGTCGCAGGTCATATCGGGAATGTCGAGCAGGCGGAACGTGATAAACACGCCAAGCACCATAATGCCCCAGAGGACGCCCTGCGAAACGGCGCCCTGCAATGCAATGAGCATGCTTCATACCTCCTAGGATAGGGTGGACACGTGATTCACCATAATAGCGGTAACAATGCATAGAAGAGCTGCGGACAGACGTTTTGTTTTACCTGAAACAAGCAGGGCGGACGCCGGTCTACAGCGCCCGCCCCTGTGGCTCAGATATTGAATAACGCGGCTAAAGCGCGAGCACGGGCTCTAGACGCATGCCGCGTATGGCATTACGCGTCCAGAGCGGAAAGGTCGATGCCCAGGGCCTCGGCCATTTCGTCGTTCTTGACGACGACCAGGTCCTTGCTCGAGAGGTGCTTGATCGGCATGTCTTCGGGCTTGGCCTCGCCCTTCAGGATCTTAACGGCCATCTCGCCCGCAGCGTAGCCCAGGTCCTCGTAATTGATGGAGAGGGTGAACAGGCCGCCGGCCATGCACATACCCTCCTCGCCAGTCACGAAGGGAAGCTTGTTTTCCTTGCAGATCTGGCCGACCTGCGAGGCACCCGCGGCGATGGTGTTGTCGGTGGGGGAGTACAGCGCGTCGACCTTGCCCACGGCAGACTCGACGACGGACTGAATCTCGTTGGAGCTCGAGACGGTGAAATCGGTGTACTCCAGGCCCAGCTTGTCGAGTTCCTTCTTGGCGGCCTTGATCTGGACGTCGGAGTTGGACTCGGCGGTGCAGTAGAGCAGGCCGACCTTTTTAACGTCGGGCAGGACCTTCTGCATCATCTCGAGCTGCTCGGCGACCGGGGTGAGGTCGGAAGCGCCCGTGACGTTGGTGCCCGGCTTGTCGTTGTCCTGGACCAGGCCGGAGGCGGCGTAGTCGGTGATGGCACAGCCCACGATGGGGATATCGGCCGTGGCGCCGGCGGCAGCCTGCGCGGCGGGCGTGGCGATGGCATAAATCAGGTTGACGTTGTCGCCCACAAACTTGTCGGCAATGGACTTACACGTGGACTGGTCGTTCTGGGCGTTCTTCTGGTCGATCTTGACCTTAAGGCCGCTCTTCTTGATGGCCTTGACGAAGCCGTCGTTGGCGGCATCGAGCGCGGAGTGCTCGGTGAGCTGCAGAACGCCGATGGTGTAGTCGGAACCGGCGGCAGCAGAGCCGGAACCAGAGTTGCCGCCGCATCCGGCGAGCGGGGCGAGCGCGAGCAGGCCGGCGGAGACCAGAAGGCTCCTGCGGCTGATGGTGATGTCCTTCATATCATTACCCCCAGTATAAAAATGGCTGGAAACACTGCACTGGGACAAAGTGCAAGTGGGACTATAGTAGCGCTGATGTCCATTTTTACAACAGCCTGGCGGGTTTTTTAATACAGAATCGGATGGGCGGTACGGGTAGTCGAATGGGCGGCGGAGGGTCTTATGCGGCGGAGGAGGCGTCGTCCTCGTCCAGGGCGGCGAAGAGCTTCTTGCCGTCGAGCAGGCGCGTGCTGACGTTTCTCATACGGGCGATCTCGACGGTGCGCAGCGTATCGTCGGTGCCTCGGGCGTCGTAGACCGTTCCCAGCAGATACGAGATGCCATCGCGCTGCCTGATGGCAAAGGGACGGAGTGTCATCCGTGCTGCTTCGGTTTCGCCGCGTGTCGTGACGCTCGAAATATCAAAACTCACCGTGGTTCCGTGGTCGATGGCCTGCTCGACGAGCTCGCACGTGTCGATGCGCTTGATGGGCGTGCGTGTTGCCTTGGTAGCCTTGCTGCCTGCGCTTGGAGCGGGTTCGGGTGTATCGAGGTAGCCGCGAACGTCGGCGCTCGCCATGGCAACTAAGTGCTGCGCCATGCTCTTGCGGATAGCGATAGGCGTGGAGCGGTTGCGCATGACCATACCGTGGAGCCGGATGATCTCTTCATCGGTGAGCGGGCGGGTAAGAAGTTTGTAGCCCACGCCGCGTTTGTATTCAATTTCGTATCCGGCATGGCGAAGCGCGGAGATGGCGGTGTAGATGCTGCGCCGCGCCGCCGAGATGGGCATGCGGGCGGGGTCGTCGGGATGGGCGAGGCGCCGGATCAGCTCATCGGAAAGCATGGCCTTGTCTTCGCCGGTGTTTTCGCTCAAGAGCTGCAGGATACGAACGGCGCGATAGGCTGCCATCGAGGCGGCGCCCCTCGTCGTGGTGTCGTAGGTTTCAACAGCGGCTTCGGTCATGGTGCCCACGTCCTTTCCGTTTTGGGTGGCGACGGTATGGAGCCTAGGACGCGGGGCTTTCCCAGGGGCGCAGGGCGCTCTGGGCGGTCGGTAGTCGTCGGCAAACGGCGGGTCGAGTTTTCAACAGCCCTGCTCAACTGACCAAAAACTTGCCAAAAGCTTGACGAATGCTGTTGAAAAAAGCGTCTCTCGACCGATGTCGAGAGACGCTTGTGCGATGAGCGTTGGCGTGTGGCGACGCGAGCTAGCGTTCGACGATTAGAAGTCGGCGTTGCCCACGGTGCGCGGGTGCGGCAGGACGTCGCGGATGTTGCCCACGCCGGTCAGATACATGACCAAGCGCTCGAAGCCCAGACCGTAGCCGGCGTGCTTGCAGGAACCGTAGCGGCGCAGGTCAAGGTAGTACTTGTACTGCTCGGGATTCATACCCAGGTCCTTGATGCGGGCCTCGAGCAGATCCAGGCGCTCCTCGCGCTGGGAGCCACCGATGATCTCGCCGATGCCCGGCACCAGGCAGTCGGCGGCGGCGACGGTCTTGCCGTCCTCGTTCATGCGCATGTAGAACGCCTTGATCTCGGCCGGGTAGTCGGTCACGAAGGTCGGGCGCTTAAAGTGCTCCTCGGTCAGGAAACGCTCGTGCTCGGTTTGCAGGTCGATGCCCCAGCTCACGGGATAGTCAAACTTGTGACCGGCGGCGACGGCCTGCTCCAGGATCTCGACGGCCTCGGTGTAGGTAACGCGGGCAAAGTCGGAGTTGGCGACATGGTCCAGGCGCTCGAGCAGACCCTTGTCCACAAACTTGTTGAGCATATTGAGCTCGTCGGGGCAGGTTGTCATGACGTCCTTAAGGACGTACTTGAGCATAGCCTCGGCGTTATCCATGTAGTCGTTAAGGTCGGCAAAGGCCATCTCGGGCTCGATCATCCAAAACTCGGCGGCGTGGCGCGTGGTGTTGGAGTTCTCGGCGCGGAAGGTGGGACCAAAGGTGTACACGTCGCCAAAGGCCATGGCAAAGTTCTCGGCATTGAGCTGGCCGGACACGGTGAGGCTCGCATGCTTGCCAAAGAAGTCCTGGCTCCAGTCGACCTCGCCGGACTCGGTGAGGGGCGGATTTTTGGGGTCGAGCGTGGTCACGCGGAACATCTCGCCGGCGCCCTCGCAGTCACTCGTGGTGATGATGGGGGTGTTGACGTAGACAAAGCCCTGCTCCTGGAAGAAGCGGTGGATGGCGGCAGCCGCGACAGAGCGGATGCGGAACACGGCGCGGAACAGGTTGGTGCGCGGGCGCAGATGCTGCTGGGTGCGCAGGAACTCGACGGTTGCGCGCTTCTTCTGCAGCGGGTAATCCGGGGCGCTCGTGCCCTCGACCTCGATGGAGGTGGCAGAAAGCTCGAAAGGCTGGGGCGCATCGGGGGTCAGCTTGACGGTGCCGGTGCAAATGAGAGCGGCCGAGGCGTTTTGATGAGCGATCTCGTCGTAGTTGTCGAGTGCCTCGCGGTTCATGACGACCTGCAGGTCGCGGAAGCAGCTGCCGTCGTTGAGCGTAACAAAGCCAAAGTTCTTCATGTCGCGGACGGACTTGACCCAGCCGGCGACGGTGACGGTCTGGCCGCCGAGCGACTCGGCATCGGCATAGAGCTGCGCGATTTTGGTGCGGTTCACGTATCCTCCCATAACGGTTGAATGATAGCTATCCATACAGTTCGATATTCTAGCAGCTCGGCTCATTTGGGCTATACAGATAAGGCATTGGCCGGATGGTTTTTCAAACGAAAAGCGCCCGCGGTCAAATGGTCGCGGGCGCTTGACGAGGTGCCTTTTGGCTGTGTGGCGCGGGACTTGGCTACTTGGTCTTGGCCACCAGCAGCGGGTCGCCCAGCTTGACGAGCGGGTTGCCGCCGATAAGCGTTCCGGACTCGCCGACATGGTCGATGCTCTTAAGACGGTCGAGCTCGGAGACGATGACGGTCACGATGTCCTCGTGACCAGCGGCCTTAATGGCCTCGCGGTCGAAGCTGATGAGCGGCTGGCCTGCCTTGACCACATCGCCCATCTCGACAAAGCGGGCAAAACCCTTGCCGTTCATTTCCACGGTACCCAGGCCAACATGGATAAACACGCGAAGACCGTCCTCGGTGATCATGCCAATGGAGTGGTTGGTGACAGTGGTGGCACCGATGCGGCCGTTGGCGGGCGCATAGATGGTGCCGGTAATGGGCTCGATGCCATAGCCCTGGCCAAGCATGCCCGAGGCGATCGTCTCGTCGGGAACCTCGTCCAGGTTGACGAGCACGCCGTTAACGGGGGCATAGATGACGCCTTCGCGGGTGGCGAAGCTTGCTGCGGGCGGAACGGACGCCTCGCCGGTCGAGGTGAAGGTGGACTTAAGCGAATCGAGCAGACCCATAGTTGCCTCCAACTTAAATAGGCGCATATCGCGCGTTTGGTTTGCCGGAAACGTTTCATATGTGTTTCGCGGCTTGGTCAACGCCCCCTATTCTACGCTGCTCAGCGATACCTCTGAGCTGGGATTATGTGATATATCAGTTAAAGGGAAACTTATTGCTGGTGTGTTTCTGCGCCACGGGTTCAAGTGGGGTACGCTTGAAGGCGAAAAACAAAGGCGCATAATTTGCGCGAAGGGAGCACATATGATTGTCGAGAACCATGCGCTGTGGGGCGAGGAGCCGACCGAGGATTATCCGGCGACGTTTACGTATTTGGGTGCCGAGCTGCTGCCCGATAAACCGAATGGCCGCCGCCCCGCGGTGATCATCTGCGGCGGAGGCGGGTTTACGCATATCGCTCCGCACGAGCAGGACCCGGTGGCGTTTGCATTTTTGGATTGCGGCTACCAGGCCTTTGTGCTCAACTATGTCACGAGTTCTACGGGTGACGTGAGCTTTCCGCACCCCCAGGCAGATCTTGCCAAGATGGTCGCCACGGTGCGCGCCAACGCCGACGAGTGGCATGTCGATCCTAAGCGCGTGTGCGTCGTGGGCTTTTCTGCTGGCGGCATGATTTGCGCCTCGCTGGCAACACAGTGGAAGACCGGCCCCTTTGCGGCACT
>USJQ01000031.1 GCA_900554985.1 uncultured Collinsella sp.
ATTTGCGCACTTACGTCACCGAATCAAACACCATTAGAGGCATGAATGTTCCCGAGAGGGCATCTTTAGCCAGTTAACGACCTCCGACAGGCCGAATAACTCGAAATTTGTTGGTGGCGAAAGCGTAACAGTCCTATACGCCAAAAGCCGGTATCTCCCATGTGACAAAGGGACAATCCCTTTGTCACATTATTCGATGATGGTGCGGGAGCTCTGCTTATGCATGGTGGCGAGCATGTGTTTGGGGACGGCGTGGGCCATGCAGCTGCCGATGGTCGCGCTCGCGGCGGCCTTAGCTGCATCGCTTGCGTTTTTGGTCGCGTAGCTGTGGCGGAAGCGTTTGAGCATGGCGATGTCGTTGCCACCGTCGCCGTAGACCGCGACCTCGTCCTCGGCAATGCCGTAGTAGCCCGCCAGCCAGACCACGCTCTCGCCCTTGTTGCATGCCACATCCGTGATCTCGAACATCACCGGGTCAAACGGCGCGTTGACCACGCGGTCCGAGCGCTCGGCCAAATACGCCTTAAGGTCGCGCTCCAGCTCGGGAGAGGTCACGCGGCAGTTGATCTTGCACACATCGTGGCGCAGGATGTCGCCGATCGACTGGTCAAAATACTGCTCCTCGTGATACCCGCCACGCGCACGCATACCACGCATCACGATGCGCTTGATGGGGCTGTCCTTTTTAAAGCCCGCCTGGTGCATCTCGAACGAACCGCTCGAGAACATACCGTCGGGCGTGGAGCAGTCAAAGCAGATATCCGGAAACTCCTTGAGCAGCTCCTCGGTGATCTGTGGGTCGATGGTCCAGGTCTTGAGCACCTCGCCATGACTGTCGCGCACGATGGAGCCGTTAGAGCAGCAGGCGTCAAGCGCCAGGCCCGTAAAGCCATGCTCGCCGATCGGCAACGTCGAGCGCCCGGTCGCGGGAACCACATGCAGGCCAGCCTCGGTCAGCTCGCGAATGGCACGGCGGATAGTCCCGTCTGCCTCGTGCAGAGCGTTAAGCAGCGTTCCGTCTAAGTCACTCGCGAACATCTTGATCATGGGCATGCCTCTCTTTCGTCTGCACGATATTTTAGACGAGAATGAGCGCGCCCATGCAAGGGCGCTCCAACGCGCCGGGACATTCGCTCCCGCAAAGCCACAGTGCCCCAGCGCGTTAAATCAATCGCCACAAGCGACTTTTCAGCCGATAAAACAACGCCGTCGTCAACGTCAGCACCGCCAGCATGCCTGCGAATACAATCGCCGGAGTCCATCGATCGTATGCGAGCCCGTAAACCAATTGGCCAATAGGCGTTGCGCAGGAAAGAACCGTGTAAACGACCGAAAGCACTTTTCCGCAGAGCTCAGTCGGCGCTGCCCGCTGAACAAACGCGATGATTTCAACCGACGCAATGGCTGCCCACACCATGACCCATGCCGAACCAACCGCAAACACGGTGAACACGCATACATCTGCGCCGAACAGTAGCGTAACAATAATCGGTACGACTCCTAAACAGATCATCGCAACATATCGACATATGCCATTGAGAGAAAAGCGATGCGGCCAAATGCCGACCAAGCCACTGCCGGCAAGACCACCCAAGCCCAGAGCAACCTCAACCATCCCAACGCAGGACGATTGCATGCCAAGATGCTTTGTAACAATAATGGGAGCGCCAATCGTTAGCCCAACCAACGCAAGGTTTAAAACGGCCGCAAGCAAAATCACGGCGACCAATGATGCATTTTGCAACAGATACCGAATCGACTCCCGAAAATCGTTTCGGCATGTCGTACGAGTCGCGCAGTCTCCCATCGTTTCAGATGAGGCATTTTGCTTGAGCGCGCCCCCAAACAAGAGAGCTGAAATCGCAAACGTCACCGACGCGGTTGCGCAAAGAGTATCGATGCCAAAGCACCCATAGACTGCCGTCCCGACCACAGGACCCAAGATATTGCTCACCATGGTCACCTGCGAAACCAATGCAGTGGCCCGCTCAACCTTCTCTTCACCCGCCGTGCGCACCGTCTCAATTTGGAGCATTGGCTTTAGCAGCGATTGAACGCCATATTGAACACAAAGTATCGCTACTACGACGACCGCAAGAGGCAATGAGCGCTTCATGGGGATAGACAGCAGCGATGCAGTCATCAGAGCAATACCGAGGGCCACGAGGACCTCGCGATGTCTTCCCCTATCCGCCAAGATTCCGCCAACCGGAGCTGCGAGTACGCCGGGTATGAACGCTATCGCCACGACGACGCCATATAACGTTGACGAGCCGCTGCAATCGAACAAGTAAAGCGGATACGCAAAGCAAAGCGCCGACAGCATCGAATACGTGCACAGCTGCGCAACCAGAAGTTCCGCGAGCCTGATTGACCGCACTGTTTTTGATTTCAACGAGACGCCGACGTCTCTCAGCCCAGCCATAAGCCCACCCCTATACATACCGTTAGTATGTATTTAATGACTTGAAAAGGGCAGCCGTAGCTACCCTCATAGATCAATTACATACCGTTGGTATCTATATTACCACCCGGCGCGGTCCCATACGTCCCAAATCTGCGCCGTTGCCTGAAGCACTTCATTACCCAAATCGAGTCCCACCGCGGCCGCCATCTGCGCCAAACATTGTGCGCGAGCGAGCATTCGCTCCTTGGGCTCGAGCGGACGGAACAATGGCAGCAGCCAAAGATTCGCCAACAACGATACGGCCTCCGCCGCTTCGTGCGGGCATTCGCACGCAATGGAGCCGTCGGCGATGCCCTCCTCGATCACTGGCAAGAGACAGCCATCGGCCGACTCGTCGAACGAGCCCAGGTACTGCATCGCCAGTAGACGCGAGCTTTTTACCGGATCCGCCGCAGGATGCATGCGTGCCCATAACTCAATTTGTGGAACGACGGACTCGGGCGCGTACAGTCGCTTGAGCTTTTGGGCTCCGGTCATATTGCCGATACCAAGCGTTGAGCGACGTTGCTCAACAATCGGAGTCATCGCCCGATCAAATGCGGCGTTGAAAATCTCCTCTTTGCTCTTAAAGTGATGATAGACAGCGCCCTTGGTCATGCCATCGAGACGGTCAACGATATCTTGAATGCTCGTCCCCTCATAACCCTGTGCGCAGAATAGCTCCAGCGCCGCGTCGAGAATCTTCGCGACCGTCTCCTCGGGATATTTATTACGCCCCATAATCTGTCCATCCGCAACGCAAGTCTTGTGCCTCATTGCAGTATTTTAACGTTGCGGATGGCAGGCAGTCGATTCTACACCGCGGCGGGGCCGTGTTCGCCGGTGCGTATGCGGATGACCTCTTCGACCGGCTCGACCCAAATCTTGCCGTCTCCAACGGCACCGGTGCGAGCAGCGTTGCAGATGATGTCGACAATGCCGTCGACATGTTCATCGGCGCAGATGAGGGTGAACTGCACCTTGGGGATGGTATTGACGAGCAGTTCGTTGCCGCGAACGTATTCCTTCCAGCCATGCTGTGCACCGCAGCCCTGCACCTGGTTGATAGTCATACCGCGAACATCAGCAGCAAACAGCGCATCTTTAAGAACCTCAAGCTTCTCGGCACGAACGATCGCCGTAATCTTCTTCATAGTAAATTCCTCTCAATAATCAACGTATCCCTTTACATGAGACGCGGGTTTCCCAGGTGCCGTAAACCAACCTCAGAGATCAAAAAAGTTCAACTGACTGGTCTTAGCAGGTTTCCCAAGTGCCGCAGATTGCCGTGAAAGAGGAGCGAAGCGTACTTAAGTACGTGAGCGACGATTGAACGGCAAGGTGCGGTGCTTGGGGAAGCTGCTAATCGAGTCCGGAGAACGAGGGATAGGCGCTCTCGCCGTGCTGGCTGGCATCCAAGCCCAGCGCCTCGTCGGCCTCGCCCACACGCAGGCTACCGTGGAACAGCGCTTTGACCACCGCGGCGATTGCCAAGTCGAGCACCAGCACAATAGCGACCGTCACCACAATGCCCAGGACCTGCGAGATGAGCAGCGACACGTCGCCCGTGTAGAACAGGCCGCCCTTACCGGTCCACGAAAGCTCCGGCACGCAGAACAGGCCCGTGAGCACGCCGCCCAAGATGCCGCCGATACCGTGGCAACCGAACGCGTCGAGCGCATCGTCGTAGCCAAACTTGGTCTTAAGATGGCTGATGGCCAGGTAACAGACGGGCGAGACGATCAGGCCCATGACCAGCGCTGCCCACGGCTCGACAAAGCCCGCACCCGGCGTGACCACCACAAGGCCCGCAACCAGACCGGTGCTGGCACCCACCAGCGTGGGGCGACCGGTGTGCACGCGCTCGACGGCAAGCCACGAGACCATGCCCGCCGCGCTGGCCGTCACGGTGTTGAGGATGGCGAGCGCCGCCACGGCGTCGGCCTTAAACTCGCTGCCGCCGTTAAAGCCAAACCAGCCAAACCAAAGCAGGCCGGCGCCCAGCGCCACAAACGGCACGTTATGCGGACGGTAGCTCATCATGCCAAAGCCGCGACGACGGCCGAGCATTAAGCAGAGAATCAGGCCCGTGAGACCGGACGAAATGTGCACCACGTCGCCGCCGGCAAAGTCGAGCGCGCCGATGATGTCGCCGATAAAGGAACCATCGCCGCCCCAAACCATGTGGGCGAGCGGCGCATAGACCACGAGCAGCCAAATGCCCAGGAAGGCCGTCATGGCACCAAACTTAACGCGGCCTGCCAGACTGCCCGTAACGATAGCGGCGGTGATCATGGCAAACGCCATCTGGAAGGCGATGTTGATGATCTGAGGGTAGACGGCACCATCCGCAGCATTGCCCTCGGCCGCCTGCAGCACCTGGTTGAGCACCGGCAGGCACAGCAGCTGGTCAAAGCCGCCAATAAACGGGTTAGAACCGTCGCCACCGTAGGCCAGCGACCAGCCGGCAACAATCCACAGCACACCAACCAGGCCAATGGCGCCAAAGCACATAAGCATGGTGTTGATGACATTTTTGCGCCTGGACAGGCCGCCATAGAAAAACGCCAGACCCGGTGTCATTAAAAACACGAGCATGGTGCAGATGAGCATAAACGTTGTCGATCCCGTATCGTACATTCGCTCCCCCTTGGTCGCATGAACGTTGTCGGCGCTCATGATGCGGCCGAGGGCCAACTGGTGTAGACCAGATACGGCGTTGTTAAACGCTGCGTTGTCGAATGGAAACGGTGCCGCAATCTTGGAAACGGCACGGCAACGGGCGCGAAACGAACGGGAAACGTGCGAACGAGAAGGGCGCGCTTGGCTCCGCTCTGGCTAGCGCCGGAACAGCTCGCGGGCTCGGTCGCGGAGGTCGGTAGCTCGGATGACGCCCTCGTAGCGATTGATGCGCAGACGCGGGAAGGCGTTAAAGAAGCGCAGGTCACGACGGCTGAGCGACACACTCGGCACCGGACGGCTCATGCGCTTGCCGGCAAGGCGACGACTGAGCGACGGACGCGGCATGCTCGGCGCGACATCGGCAACGCGGCGGGCAGCGAGCGTCAGGCCGCGAGCACCATCCGAGATAAACGTCGGCATCGAAGCCTTCTCGCGCAGGGCATCGAGCGCCGCGTCGCCCAACTCGGCCAGCCAAGCGTTAACGGCGCGACCGCGGATATGCGTCTGCGCCACCGAGTCGATCGCCGAATCGGGAATACGTTCGAGCATAGAGTCGGAGGCGTCGGCAAGCGACTCATTGATGCGGTCGGCAAGGTCGGCACGCACACGCTCAAGCTGATCGGACAGGCGGCGCCAGCTGGCCAACGAGCACACCGCATCGACCATCATCGCGACCGCGACGATAAAGGCGGACAGCCGCACAATCAGCACCGGCAGATGGCCAAGCAGCCCCAGCAATGCCGGCTCCACTAAACGGCAAATACACAACGCACCCAAGCCAAACGCGCAGGCCCAGTACAGGCAGATGCGTCCGTGCAGGTTAAACGGCAGATGCGAGTAATCCCAAAACCGGGCACCCGTCGTTTTTTCCAACAGCACGCCCACACTATATTCGATCACGCTGCATACGAGCGCGGCAGCGACAAACTGGCTCGAGGCGTCTGGGATTCCACGCAGCAGCAACCAGCACGCGATGCCGCCCGCACCGTAGATGGGACAACACGGCCCTAGCAAAAAGCCGCTGTTGGCAAAGCGTCCGTGGTTGAGCATGGCGCAGACTGTCGACTCCCATACCCAGCCGCAAAAACCGTAGAAGGCAAACGAGAGTACCAGCGCCGAGAGCGGACAGGCGGCAAGCGTCGCGCCGTCAAATGCCATGCCGATCGCGGTTCCCACCGTCTACCCACTCCTCTTTTCGTTCGATTCTTTGCTCGAGCCGTCGCTCGGGCCCTCGTTCAAATCGTTCGCGCCGCCTTTGCGCGGCAGACGGCCGGCAATCGTCTCGCGCAGCGCGCACCATTTATCCGCCAGGCACACAATCCATGCCTCGCGACACGTCGGCGGCACCGGCACCAGCGGAAACATATGCCGTACGATAATATTCCGCTCGCGCGGCGTCAGCTCAAAATCTTCCTCCGCACGCGCCAAGGCAAAAAACGGGTGGCGAAAGCCATGCAGCCGATGGCTTGGGTCGGGATCGTGCCAGTCATAGAGAAAGTAATCGTGCAGCAGGGCCCCGCGCAGCAGCGATAAGCGGTCGACGGAGATACCGACGCGGCCCAGGCGCTCGGCAAAGGACAGACTTGCCCGCGCCACCGAGGTCACATGCGTATACACCGTCACATCGCCATGCTGGATAAACTCGCGCGTCAGGTCCAGACGGCCCGCCTGTGCCAGTTGACGGGCAGCATGGTCTACTTCGCACGCGATTTTCTCGGCACGAACGGTATCGGACATGCGGCCTCCTTCCGGCGGCGCTCGGCGGCAAGCCACAGCCTGCACGCAATGAATAAAATCATCATGGAACTTATCAGTATGGCATCGGACAAAACGTTTTGCCCCACCAGTTGGCGAATTACCGCGCCGCCGTCACATATCAAACGCCAAAATGTGCGAGACTGTCTTGTGCAATTGTGCCGGCCGAGGGAGTGCCGGCGCACGATTCGCATGGAGTAACCCACAACGATGCTGCTTACGCAAACGACAACGCCCGAGGACGTCAAGGCTCTCGATCGCGCCGAGCTTCCGCTGCTCTGCGGCGAGATCCGCCACGCCATCCTCGAAAGCTCCGCCGCCGTCGGCGGGCACGTTGCCCCCAACCTGGGCGTCGTTGAGCTTACGGTTGCGCTTCATCGCGTGTTTAACTCCCCCACCGACAAAATTGTCTTTGACGTGTCGCACCAGACCTATGCCCACAAGGCGCTGACTGGGCGCGCGTACACTTATATCGACCCGGCACGCTACGGCGAGGCCTCTGGCTTTGCCAATCCCGACGAGTCCGAACACGACCTGTTCGCCATGGGCCACACCTCCACATCGGTGAGCCTGGGCTGCGGCTTGGCGCACGCTCGTGACCTGGCGGGCGATGCGTACAACGTCATCACCATCATTGGCGACGGTTCGCTTTCGGGCGGTCTGGCGTTTGAGGGCTTTAACAATGCCGCCGAGCTCGACAGCAACCTGATCATCATCGTCAACGATAACGACCAGTCCATTGCCGAGAACCATGGCGGCCTGTATCGCAATCTGGCCGAGCTGCGCGCCAGCAACGGCACCTGTGAGCGCAACGTTTTCCGCGCGATGGGGCTCGACTATCGCTACTTAGACGCCGGCAACGATGTGTTGGCCCTGGTCGACACGCTGCAGGAGCTGTGCGATATCGATCATCCCATCGTGCTGCACGTCTCCACCGCCAAGGGTAAGGGCTTTGAGCCAGCCCAGAGCGACCCCGAACGCTGGCACCACGTGGGTCCGTTTGACATGGCAACTGGACGCAAGCTCTGCCCGGGCCATCCGAGCGAGCCTGCGCCGCGCACCTATGCCGACATTACGGGCGAGGCGCTCAGCGCCGCCATCGAGCGCGATCCGCAGGTCGTTGGCATCACGGCCGCCACGCCCTACATCATGGGCTTTACACCCGAGCTTCGCGCTGCCGCCGGCAAACAGTTCGTCGATGTGGGCATTGCCGAGGAGCATGCCGTAACCTTTGCCACCGCGCTTGCGCGCTCGGGCGCCAAGCCAGTCTTTGGTGTGTACGGCACGTTTTTGCAGCGCGCCTACGACGAGCTGTGGCACGACCTGTGCCTCAACGACGCCCCGGCAACCATCTTGGTGTTTGGCGCGTCGATCTTTGGCACCACATCCGAGACGCACCTTTCGTTCTTTGATATTTCCATGCTGGGCGGTCTTCCCAACATGCGCTACTTGGCGCCGGCCTGCATGGAGGAATATCTGTCCATGCTGAGCTGGTCGCTCGACCACCGCGAGCATCCTGTGGCGATCCGTGTGCCGGGCATTGGCCTGGTAAGCCGCCCCGATCTGGCGCCTGCCGAGGGCGACGATTACGGCGTCGCTCGCTACAACGTCGTGCGCCAGGGCCGCGACGTTGCCGTGCTCGCGCTTGGCGATTTCTTTGAGCTGGGCGAGCGCGTGGCAAACCGTCTGACTGCCGAGTACGGCATCGAGGCCACGCTCGTCAACCCGCGCTTCGCAACCGAACTCGACCGCGAGTTCCTCGACAGCCTTGCTGCCGAGCATCGCGTTGTCGTCACCCTCGAGGACGGCGTCTTGGACGGCGGTTGGGGCGAGCGTGTGGCGTGTTACCTGGCCTGCACGCCCGTGCGCACGCGCACCTTCGGCATCGCCAAGGGCTTCCCCGACCGCTACGACCCCAACGAGCTGCTCGCTCAGAACGGCATGACGGTCGAGACCATGGCCGCCGAAGCCGTGAGACTACTCAACGAGTAAGAAAGCCTCCGCAAGGGAAGCATCCCTGCGGAGGTTTTTATTTTCGCGGCGCGATTATCTCAATCTGTAACATCTAGGGCCCGAATTCCCGTCTAACTGTTACAGATCTAGATAAGACGTCTTAGTCCCAAACCTTTATCTCAATCTGTAACAGAAAGGGAGCTTTTGTCCGTCCAGATGTTACAGATTGAGACATTCGAATCCCATTAAGGAG
>USJQ01000032.1 GCA_900554985.1 uncultured Collinsella sp.
GGTCGATCTGCGCGACGAGGAGTGGGAACGCCGCCGTCTGCAGCGCGAGAAGCGTTTCCGCATTGTCCAGGAAGAGCCCGGTGCCTTCCGTGTGGTTGGTCGCGCGATTGAGCGCATGGTCATCCAGACCGATTGGGAAAACGAGGAAGCCGTCATCTACCTGCAGCATAAGTTTGCTCGTATGGGAGTTGACGACGCGCTCGAGAAGGCCGGTTGCCGTGCGGGCGACGAGGTCCGCATTTGCCAGCGTGCCTTTGACTTTGAGGGCGCTGAGGACTTCTCGGAGTACGAGGAGCTCGAGGACGCTGGCGAGGACGTTGCCGTTGAGGCCATTGACGTGGCCGACGTTGCGGATGAGGGCGTCGAGGTTGTCGATGTGGCGGATGTCGCGGACGATGCCGATACCTCGGAGGGCGAGTAAGCCATGTCGCTGCGCGGTGGAATCGGTTTGCCCGAGCTGCCCATAAAAGAGGGCAAAGAGTTTCGGCTTGGCATTATGGGCGGCACATTCGACCCGATTCATTACGGGCACCTGGTGACTGCCGAGCAGGCGCGCGAGTCGCTCGACTTGGACGCTGTGCTCTTTATGCCGGCGGGCTCTCCCGCCTTTAAGCTTGACAAGCCGGTGACGCCTGCCGAGGACCGTTATGCCATGACGGTCCTCGCCACCGCCGCGAACCCGGCCTTTTTGGCGAGCCGGTTCGAGATTGACCGTCCGGGCGTAACCTATACGGCCGATACGCTTCATGCCCTTCGCGACTTTTACCCTCCGCAGGTAAAGCTCTACTTTATTACGGGCGCCGACGCGATTATCGATATTGTGACCTGGCATGATGCCGAGCGAATCGCTGAGCTTGCTACCTTTATTGCGGCGACGCGACCGGGTTTTGATATCGATACGGCGCGTGCCCGAATCAAAGAGTCGGGGCTGCCGTTCGATGTGCGCTATATTCAGATTCCGGCGCTGGCGATCAGCTCGACGAACATTCGTAAGCGAGTTGCCCGCGGCATGAGCGTGCGCTATCTTACGAGCGAGTCCGTGCTCGGCTACATTCGCAAGCGCAGTTTGTATGTCGATCTGGGTCAAGAAGATTTTGAGTGATGGGGGCTACGTTGTCGGTAGAGGATCAGTTTGAGGGCGATGAGCGCGCGCTGCTCAAGCGCATTCAAGAGCTGCTCGATGTTCGCATGAAAGATAAGCGCAAGCGCTATGTGTATTCGCTGGGTGTTGCCGGGACCGCACTTCATCTTCCCGAGGTGTACGGCTTTGACCGTTTTGAGGCCGCTGCCGCCGGCTTGATCCACGACTGGGACAAGGTGCTTTCCGATGACGAGCTCGTGGCCCGCGCGCTTCACTATGGCATCAAGGTTGCCGGCTCTCCTTCCGCCGCGACGCCGCTTTTGCATGGCCCTGTTGCCGCCTATGAGCTTCCGCAGCTTTTCCCCGAGCTGTCGCCGGCTGTTTTCCAGGCTGTCGACCGTCACACCGTGGGTGCCTGCGACATGACGCCGCTCGATATGGTGGTCTTTGTGGCCGATGCCATCGAGCCTAACCGCCACGGCGACTATGCGCATGCGCTGCGCAAGATGGTGGGGGAGTCGACGCTCGATGAGTTGTTCTTCTCCTGTTTTGCGCAGGGTCTGGTCTATGTGATCCAGTCCGGGCGTTATCTTTATCCCACGGCTATTACGATTTACAACCATTACGCCCAGCTGCGCTAGCTCGGGTGTGTCTAGAAAGAGGTATTCCATGGCCGACGAGACCATGACTGACGAGCAGATTCTTGAAGGTGTGGAGCACAAGAGCTTCGTTGCCACGTCCGACCGCACCGCTGCCTCGCTGTCCACGAGCGGTGTCGCCGCCGAGGATGTCGCCCGCGCCGCCGCGCAGGCCGCCTACGACAAGAAAGGCGACGACGTGTGCGATTACTTTGTGCTCGCCACCGGTACCAATAACCGTCAGGTCGATTCGATCGTCGACGAGATCGAGGAGAAGGTCGCCGAGGCTTGCGGCGAGCATCCGTTCTCCATCGAGGGCCGTGAGCAGAAGACCTGGATGCTCATGGACTACGGTTCGGTTGTCGTCCACGTCTTCACTCCCGAAGCCCGCGACTTCTACCGCCTTGAAAAGCTCTGGGGTGACGCCCCCCAGCTTCCCCTCGACCTCCTCTAGTAGTTCATTTGGGACGGGCTTTTTAGCTAACCTCTACCGTTCGCCGGGCAGTTGCATCATTCGCAGCTGCCCGGCTTTCTTTTTGTCATAGGGACTAATCGTTGAAGCGGGATTGGCGGCCGAAGGATAGGGCAGTGTCGCCGAACTTGTCTCGGACGGCGTCGATAGCGACTGAGAGGTCGCGACGGTCGCTGGATTGGGCGCCGCGATCATCGACTTCACAGAACAGGTCGGTCTGGATGCCGCCCTGATGATCGAAGTCGCTCATGCCGATGCCCGCCAGGCGCACATGCATGCCTTCCTGCCAGATGTTGTCGAGCAGCTCGAGCGCCACCGCCACAAAGATGTTCTCATCGTCGGTCGGATGAGGCAGCCGGCGCTGTGCCGAGCGACCGCTTCCATACGAATACTTGAGCTTGAGCGTCACCGTGGCGCCCGTCAGTCCCTGACGGCGCAGGCGGCGTCCCACTGACTCGCCCAACAGCGCAATCGCCGCTTCGATGTCCCCGCGCTCAGTCAAATCTTTCGCAAAGGTGCGCTCATTGCTCACCGATTTAACCTCGCGCTCTTCATCGAGACTCGTGACTTCGGAGATTTCAAGTCCCAGCGCACGCTGACGCATACGTTCGCCGTTGACGCCAAAAATAGAGGCCAAGGTGGATTCCGGCGCGCGTGACAGCTCGCCGAGCGTGTAGATGCGCATACGGCGCAGTCGCTCCTCGGCCGAGCGCCCGATGCCGCTCATGGCAGATACCGGCAGCGCGGCCAAAAAGCGCTGCTCGGTTCCGGGGCGCACGATGGTCAGCCCAAACGGCTTATCACGCTCGCTTGCGATCTTTGCGACCGTCTTGTTGCAGCCCACGCCAATGGAGCAGGTCACTCCCAGCGCTGCCACGCGGTCGCTTATACGCCGCGCAACCAGTAGCGGGTCTTCGGGCGCAAAGCGACCCGGTGTGATATCGATAAAGGCTTCGTCGATGGATACGCGCTCAACGCGCGGCGTCTCCTCGGCAAGAATTGCCATGACCTGCGCGCTCACCTCGCGGTAGCGATCAAAGTGCCCGTGCGTCCAAATGGCTTGCGGGCACAAGCGCCGCGCCTCGGCCGAGGCCATGGCAGAGTGCACGCCAAAGCGACGCGCCTCATACGAACACGTGGACACGACGCCACGCGAATCGGCGTCTCCGCCCACGATGAGCGGCTTTCCGCGCCACTCGGGGTGGTCGAGCATCTCCACGCTCGCAAAAAACGCATCGAGGTCCATGAGGCCCACCGCCGGACCCGTCCAGGGGGGCGGCGTGACGCCCATGGCATCCTCATAACCGTATGTATGTTCGCGTCTTTCCATGTCATGAGTATACCGCGCAGCTCATGTGGGGTGCGTGTATGTGCTTGCAAATCCCGAATTCTTGTCTAAGATATGGATTTGCCCTCGACTACACCGAAGAAGTTGGTCTCACGGACTTCACCTGCCCGCGTCGATGGCGTATTATGTTCAACTGTTTGTTTGTAGTTGCAGCCTAAAGCTGCTTGGTTGGAGGAGTTTCCTTTGGCAGTCAAGATTCGCCTTGCTCGTCACGGCGCTAAGAAGCGTCCGTACTACCGTGTCGTCGTCGCCGATTCCCGCGCCCCGCGTGACGGTCGTATCATCGAGGAGGTTGGCCGCTACAACCCGATGACCGCCCCCAAGACCATCAACCTCGACCTCGAGAAGATCGCCGACTGGCAGTCCAAGGGCGCTCAGCTTACCGACGCCGTCGCCGCTCTGGTCAAGGCCGCCAACGAGGGCGAGAAGACCGAGACCGTCGTCAAGAAGTCCAAGAAGCAGCTCGCCAAAGAGGCCGAGGCCGCTAAGGCTGCCGCTGAGGCCGCTGAGGGCGCCGAGGAGTAAATCGTGCCTGAGGTTGACGCTGCACAGCTCGAGGGTGAGGCAATGCTCTCAGATCGCATCGCCGATCTCGTCGAATATCTCGTTGTTCAGATCGTCGACGACCCGGATTCCGTGAGCCTTGAGGTCATCGATGGTGACGACGCCTCTACGATCGAGGTTTCTGTCGCCGAGGATGACGTCGCTAAGGTCATCGGCCGTCGTGGCCGTACCATCAAGGCCATTCGCACGCTCGCCCGTGCACTGGCCGCTCGCCTCGACACTGCTGTCGAGGTAGAGGTTCTGGGCTAGGACCTTGAGGTCCCAGTACAAAAACATCGCCCGTGTGGTCAAGCCGCACGGAAGGAAGGGGGAGGTCCTCGCGCAGCCGCTGCGGGGGCTTCCTTCTGTATTAGAGCCGGGTATGCGCGTTGCCCTGACGCCGCCGGCGCTCAAGCGCGACCGCTTTTGCACGGTTGTGTCCGTCACCGATACGGGCGATGGCGATCTGGTCTCATTTGAGGGCATTGACGACTTGACGGCCGCCGAGGGCATCACGGGATGCTATGTGCTGGCAAATCGTGACGATTTTGAGCTCGATTCACTCGACGCCGCCTATACCGACCTGATGGGTCGCGAGGTGGTTGACGAGCGCTTCGGTTCGCTCGGCACGATTGTCGAGATCATGTCGACGCCCGCTAACGATGTTTGGGTTGTCGAGGGTGATCGGTACGGCGAGGTACTGATTCCCGTGATCGAGCAGGTTGTGCTCGATCTTCCCGACACAGGAACAATTTCCGTCCACGTTATGGACGGCCTGATCGATATGGACAAGTAGGGAGGACAACATGCTGATTGAGACCCTTTCGGTCTTTCCCGAGATGTTTGAGCCCGTCATGTCCACATCGATTTTGGGCCGCGCCCGCAAGGCCGGCCTTTTTGATTTTAAGGCGTATAACCTGCGCGACTGGACGCACGACCGCCATCGTACCGTCGATGACGAGCCGTACGGCGGCGGGCAGGGCATGCTCATGAAGGTCGAGCCTATCGCCGAGGCCATCGAGGCCATTAGCGCGGAGGGCCCCAAGCCAACGGTGGTGTTCTTCACCCCGTGCGGCGAGCCCTTTACGCAGCATGTGGCCGAGCGCCTGCTCAAAAGCGAGCGCCTGCTGTTTGTGTGCAGCCGTTACGAGGGTGTCGACGAGCGTGCCTATGCGTATGCAGACGAGCGCCTGTCGATCGGCGATTACGTGCTCACGGGCGGCGAGCTTCCCGCTATGGTCGTTGCCGATGCCGTCGTACGTTTGATTCCCGGCGCCCTTGGTGACGAGATGAGCAACGTCGACGAGTCGTTCTCGACCGCCGAGGACGGAGGCCTGCTCGAGTATGCGCAGTACACCCGTCCTGCCGAATTCAACGGCGAGGGCGTGCCGCCGGTGCTCGTGAGCGGTGACCATGCCAAGGTTGACGCCTGGCGCCGTAAGAATGCCATCGAGCGCACCTGCCGCTGGCGTCCCGACCTGATCGAGACGGCGCGGCTTACGCCCCAGGAGCGCGCATACGCGCAGGAGATTCTGGACGCTTCGTATTCGCAGAGCGAGGAGTGAGAATGGTTCCATCGCAGCATTCCGCGTTGAGGGGCGCCTTTGAGTGGATCGCGGTCATCGCAATCGCGCTCGTGGCCACCTTCCTGATCCGCACCTTTGTGGTCGAGCCCTTTGTGGTACCCACCGGCTCCATGGAGGACACGATCGAGATTGGCGACCAGATCCTGGCACAAAAGGTGAGCCTCGAGCTCGGTCAGCCCGTCAAACAGGGTGATATCGTGGTGTTCCACAACCCCGATGCCACTTCCGAGCATGATGTTCTTGTCAAGCGTGCTATTGCCACGGCCGGCCAGACGGTCGACCTGCAGGACGGCAAGGTGGTCGTTGACGGCCAAGCGCTCGACGAGGACTATACGACGGGCATGAGCTGGCCGCTTTCGGTCCAAGCGCCTGGCGCCCAGGTGAGTTATCCCTACACCGTTCCCGACGGGTGCGTGTGGGTGATGGGCGACAACCGCGAAAACTCTGCCGACTCGCGCTACTTTGGTCCCGTCGATCGCTCTGATTTGATCGCTGTGGCGCTTGTGCGCTACTGGCCGCTCAACCGCATCGGCGCTATCGACTAAAAACCGCTATAGTACAGTACCTAACCGTTTCGACGAGGGGATATTAGAGGCATGAACGCTTCATCGCTTTCCTTCCAAGACATCATCCTGCGCCTCCAGCAGTACTGGGGCGAGCAGGGCTGCGTCATTATGCAGCCCTATGACTCCGAGGTCGGTGCCGGTACCTTCCATACCGCGACCACGCTGCGCTCGCTCGGTCCCGCCGAATGGCGCACCTGCTATGCGCAGCCCTGCCGCCGTCCCGCCGACGGCCGCTACGGCGAGAACCCTAACCGCATGCAGCACTACTATCAGTTCCAGGTGCTCATTAAGCCCTCTCCGGTTAATGCTCAGGAGCTTTACCTGGGGTCTCTTGCTGCCATTGGCCTGGACCCCAACGACCATGACGTCCGTTTTGTCGAGGACGACTGGGAGAGCCCGACGCTGGGCGCCTGGGGCCTTGGCTGGGAGGTCTGGCTCAACGGCATGGAGGTCACGCAGTTCACGTACTTCCAGCAGGTGGGCGGTATCGAGGTCGACCCCGTGCCCGTCGAGATCACCTATGGCCTGGAGCGTATCGCCATGTACGCTCAGGGCGTCAACTCGGTCTACGATCTGGTGTGGAGCTATCTGCCCGACGGCACGCCCATGACCTATGGCGACGTGTTCCTCGAGAACGAGCGCGAGTTCAGTGCCTATAACTTTGAGGTCGCCAACGTCGAGATGATGCGTCAGAAGTTTGACGACTACGAGGCCGAGTGCCATTCCTGCCTGGAGCGCAAGCTGCCGTTGCCGGCGTACGACTGTGTCATGAAGTGCAGCCACGCCTTCAACCTGCTCGATGCCCGCGGCGCCCTGTCCGCGGTCGAGCGTGCCAACTACATCCTGCGCGTCCGCGCCGTCGCCAAGGCGTGCTGCGAGGCCTACATGGCCGAGGTCGCCGGAGTCAACGAGAATGCCGACCAGGAAGGCGAGGTGGCGTAAGCCATGGCAGACGCTAAGGATTTCCTGTTTGAGATCGGTACGGAGGAAATGCCCTCTGCACCGCTGAACAATGCCGTCAAGCAGCTTGGTACCATGATCGCCAAGGGTCTCGACGAGGCCGGTCTGGCCCACGGCGAGGTCCGCGTGATCTCGAGCCCGCGTCGCCTGGCTGCGCTCGTTGCCGACGTTGCCACCGCGACCGATGAGGTTCACGAGGTCAAGCGTGGCCCCGCGGCAAACATCGCCTTCGACGCTGACGGTAACGCCACCAAGGCCGCCCAGGGCTTCGCCCGCAAGTGCGGTGTGGCTGCCGAGGACCTGGTCCGTCGTGAGGATACCGACGGTCGCGAGTATGTCTTTGCCGAGAAGAACATTCCCTCCGCACCGGCAACCCCGATCCTGACGGCCCTGTGCGAGAAGACCATTGCCGGCCTGCAGTGGCCCAACTACCGCTCCCAGCGCTGGGGCCACGAGCACGCCACCTTCGTGCGCCCGGTCCGCTGGATTTGCTGCCTTCTGGGCGAGGATGTTGTGCCTGTGTCATTTGCCGACGTGACGAGCGGCAACACCACGCGCGGCCATCGCGTGCTCGGCCCCGGTGACCACGTTGTCGCCAGCCCCGCCGCCTACGAGCAGGTACTCGAGGACGCCGGCGTGCTTTCTGCCGAGCGCCGTCGCGAGGCCATCCTTGCCGGTATCTCCGAGGTCGAGGCCGCTCGCCCCGGCTGCCATGTCGATACGCCCAAGAAGGTCTTTGAGGAGGTCATTAACCTCTGCGAGTGGCCGACGGTGCTCGTCGGTACTTTCGACGAGGAGTTCCTCAAGGTCCCGCACGAGATTATCTGCGAGTCCATGCTCACCAACCAGCGCTACTTCCCGATCTATGACGGCGAGGGCAAGCTGACGCGTGAGTTCGTGGTCGTCTCCAACAGCAAGCCCGAGAACGCCGAGCGAGTGATCGACGGTAACGAGCGCGTCGTGCGCGCCCGTCTGGACGACGCTAAGTTCTTCTACGAGGAGGACCTGAAGATCTCCCTCGACGAGTTCCGTGAGCGTCTGTCCAAGGTTGCCTTCCAGGAGAAGCTCGGTAGCGTGCTCGCCAAGTCCGAGCGCATCGAGCAGCTCGCGCTCGCTATCGCCCGCGAGGCTCACCTGGGCGCCCATCTTGCCGCCGACGCTGCTCGCGCCGCACACCTGTGCAAGGCAGACCTGGTGTCCAACGCCGTCGTCGAGTTCACGAGCCAACAGGGCGTGATGGGCGGTTATTACGCGACCGCGATGGGGGAGAACGACGAGGTCGCCCATGCTATTCGCGATCACTATCGTCCCCGTTTTGCCGGTGACGAGCTGCCCGAGGGCACCGCTGGCTGCATCGTGGCCTGCGCCGACAAGCTCGATACCATCGCCGGTATCTTTGCCATCGGCGAGCCCCCGACCGGCTCCTCCGACCCCTACGCGCTGCGTCGTGCCGCTATCGGCATTATCAACATCCTGCGCGACCGCCTGCCGATCGACCCCACGTCGCTCATCGACTTTGCCCTCGAACTCTACAGTGAGCAGGGCATTGAGTTCGACGCCGCCGAGGTCGCCCAGCAGGTTCGTGACTTCTTCCATGGCCGCCTGGTGAGCATGGCCCGCGACGAAAAGATTCCGGCCGATACCGTCGCCGCCGTCTCCGCGGTGCACATCATCGCCCCGTCCGTCTTCTTCGCCCGCTGCGCCGCCCTCGACGAGGCCCGCAAG
>USJQ01000033.1 GCA_900554985.1 uncultured Collinsella sp.
TGGGTTGGGGCGATGCTTTAGGTTGAGCCTCTTACTTAGTTGAAGAGGGGTTTTATGGCTGATAGGTAGTCTTTGGCTACTTCGGCCTTATCTGCTTGGAAGTTGTGCCAGGCCCACCATTGGACCATTCCTACGAAGCTTGAGGCTATGTGGTGTAGTAGGAAGCTGCGGTCCATGGTGCCGGCGGGGCCGTTTGGGTCGGTAGGGACGGTTTCGGCTGCGCGCGACATGATGGTCTTGCGGAGACAGTCGGCGAAGACGCGGGAGCCGGCGCCGGCTACGAGGGCTCGAACGCCCTGACGGCGTTCCCAGAGGTTGTTGAGGATATGCTCGACCTGCACGAGTGGGTCGTCGAGCGGTGTGCCATCGTCGTCGAGGGCGTGGGTGCAGATGTCGCTCACGAGCTCGGACAGTAGGTCGTCTTTGCTCTTAAAGAGGCCGTAGAATGTCGCGCGGCCTACGTGGGCGCGCGCGATGATGTCGCCGACGGTGATCTTGCCGTAGTCCTCTTCGCGTAGCAGCTCGGAGAACGCCGCGACGATCGCGGCGCGGCTTTTGGCCTTGCGGGCATCCATGGCTATGCGTCCTCGTCAACGAGGAGACAACGGAGCGTGCCGGAGCAACCCTCGTAGGGGCGTTTGCCGGCGCCGTAGCCGACGGCTTTGATGCGGTAACGGGCCGGCAGGTGCTCGGACGTGCGCAGTGCGGCGACGATGGCGGCGCCCGTGGGCGTCACGAGCTCGCCGGCGACCGGTGCGGGAGTGAGAGCGATATTGCCTGCTTGGCATAGGTTGATGACGGCGGGCACCGGGATGGGCATAAGGCCGTGGGCGCAGCGGATGGTGCCGTGGCCCTCGGAAAGCGACTCGACCACGATGTCCTCAATACCCAGGTCATCGAGGCAGATAGCGACAGAGCAGACGTCGACGATGGAGTCGACGGCGCCTACCTCGTGAAACAGGACGGTGTCGGGCGTTTTGCCGTGAGCCTTGGCCTCGGCAGTAGCGAGTACGGAAAAAATGGCAAGGGCGCGACGCTTGGCGCCATCGCTTAGCTGTGAGCCGTCGATGATGGCGGTGACGTCCGCCAAAGAACGGTGGTGATGGTGATGGGCGTGATGGTGGTCCTCGTGGCCATGGCCATGGGCCTCATGGTCATGCTCGTGGCAGTGCTCGTGTTCGTGCTCGTCGTGCTCATGATGGTGGTGCTCGTGCTCGTGCGTGTGCTCGGCAGCTGCTTCGTTGCCGTAGAGCCAGGCCATATCGTGGTCGTGGTTCTCGAGCTCCTCTGCAAGCTGGACGTCAAAATCACAGGCGTCGATGCCATGCTTGTTTGCACGCGTGACGGCGATCGTAAAGCCGTCGACCGGCAGCGTAGCGAGCTGTTCGCGCAGGTGCTCCTCGCTGGCGCCCAGGTCGAGCAGGGCCGCGACGGTCATATCGCCGCTGATGCCCGAGGTCCCGTCGATGATAAGCGTATGCTGATGGTTAGACATGGAATGCTCCTTAACGGGCGCGGGGCGTGCCAGCGCTCAGATGATTGATAAGACTTGCCTGGTAGGCGGCACCAAAGCCGTTGTCGATATTGACGACCGAAACGCCGCTGGCGCAGGAGTTGAGCATGGCGAGCAGTGCGGCTACGCCACCAAAACTTGCGCCGTAGCCCACGCTGGTGGGAACGGCGATGACCGGACAGCTCACCAGACCGCCGATAACGCTCGCCAGCGCGCCCTCCATGCCGGCGATGGCGATGACCACCTGCGCCTGAGCAAGTTCCTCGGCATGCGCGAGCAGGCGGTGCAGGCCGGCGACGCCCACGTCGTAGAGGCGGTCGACCTCGTTGCCATAGAACTCGGCCGTCAATGCGGCTTCCTCGGCGACGGGCAAGTCGCTCGTGCCAGCGCAGGCGACGACGATGCGTCCGTTGCCGGTAGGGGAGGGCTTGCCGCCCACGAGGGCGAGCTGTGCGTCTGGGACATATCCCAGGTCGATGCCGTTGTCGAGGAGCTCCGAGGTGCGGGCTGCCTTTTCGGCGTCCAGGCGCGTGACCAGGATGCGCTCCTGGCCGGCATCGCGCAGCGCTTCGATAATGGCGGCAATCTGCTCGGCGGTTTTACCGGCACCGTAGACAACCTCGCCGGCCCCCTGGCGCACCCCGCGCGAAAGATCGAGCTGCGCAAAGCCCAGATCGGCGGTTGGCGCCGTCTGGATGCGCGTGAGGGCGTCGGCTGGCGCAACACTTCCGTCTGCTACGCCGCGCAGCAACTGCTCAAGATCTCGCTTATCCATATATGTTCCCTTCGACGGCGCAAAGTCTAGCACTCAAAGGGTATGTTTCCGAACACTAAGACAAAATTGTTCGGAAACTATAGGACAGACTGATTCAATTGTTAGACGGATCGGCAAACGGGGCCGCCTCGCGCGTCTTGGGCTTGGCGCAAAACGCGATGCCCGTGCCCGCGGCCTGAATCATGGGGATGTCGTTGGCGCCGTCACCGATCGCGACGGTGTGGGCCATATCGACGCCGCACTCAACTGCCCAATCCAGCAGCTGGATGAGCTTGGACTCCTTGGTCACAATGTCTGCCGCCAGCTTACCGGTGAGCTTGTCGTCCACGACCTCCAGACGATTGGCCAGGCAAAAGTCGATGCCCGCGGCAGCCACGATCTTGTCGGCGACCTCGTGGAAACCGCCGCTCACCACGCCGACCTTCCAGCCCTTGCTGTGTGCCGAGCGCACAAGCTCCAACGCGCCGGGGGTAAATGTCACGCGCTCAAAGGTGCGCTCGAACACGCTCTCATCCAAGCCGGCAAGCAGCCCCACGCGCTCCTCGAGCGCCTGCTTAAAGTCGAGCTCGCCGCGCATGGCGCGCTCAGTGATCTGCGCCACTTGCTCGCCTACGCCGGCCTCCTCGCCCAACAGGTCGATAACTTCCTGGTTGATGAGCGTGGAGTCGATATCCATAACGATGAGGCGTGCAGTCATGGCGGGCCTTTCCGAGTGCAGTTGTATTGGGGCACATTGTCGCACGTCGCAAGCCTGGGCGACGGCCACGGTGCGTCAATTGTTTCGTCTCCGTCAAGTCTTTGGGCAAGAGCTACTTTTTCGCGGCACATCGACGCGAGTGCGATAAGATAGAACGCCATGTCTGGCTGCGCGGTTTACGCAGGCTGGGCAAATCTGTACGACGCCGCCCGGAACGACACGGGGCGGCACAGATCCATAAAGGAGGATCACTGGTATGAGCCAGACCCGTCCCATCGACGAGCATTCCATGCACACCCGTACCTGCGGCGAGCTTCGTAGAGAGAAGGTGGGGGAAGAGGTCTCGCTCACCGGTTGGGTGAGCAGTAGCCGCGACCAAGGCGGCCTTATTTTCTGCGACCTTCGCGACCGTGAGGGCATCACGCAGCTCACCTTCGACCCCGAGCACTCCGACGGCGATGCCTTTAAGATCGCCGAGACCATGCGTCCCGAGTGGCCCATCAAGATCCACGGCGTTGTGCGCGCCCGTGGCGAGGAGACCACCAACACCAAGCTCGCTACCGGCGAGATCGAGGTCCTGACCGACCACGCCGAGGTGCTCAACACGTCCGTCACCCCGCCGTTCCAGATCGAGGACGGCATCGAGACCAGCGAGGACACCCGCCTGCGCTATCGCTATCTGGACCTTCGTCGTCCCGAGATGATGGCCAACCTCAAGCTGCGCTCCGACTTTACCTTTGCCATTCGCGAGGCGCTGCACAACCGTGAGTTCATGGAGGTCGAGACGCCCTCCCTGTTTAAGTCCACGCCCGAGGGCGCCCGCGACTTCATCGTCCCCAGCCGCATCCAGCCGGGCAACTTCTACGCCCTGCCGCAGTCCCCGCAGCTCCTGAAGCAGCTGCTTATGGTCGGTGGCGTCGAGCGCTACTATCAGGTTGCCAAGTGCTTCCGCGACGAGGACCTGCGTGCCGACCGTCAACCCGAGTTCACCCAAGTCGATATCGAGATGTCCTTCGTGGACCAGAACGACGTTATGAGCGCGCTCGAAGAGGTCCTGGCCGATGCCTTCGGTCGCATGGGCGTCGAGATGCCCACGCCGCTGCGCCGCATGGACTACTGGGAGGCCATGGATACCTATGGCTCCGACAAGCCCGATACCCGCTATGGCATGCACCTGGTCGACCTGACCGATATCTTTGCCAACTCCAAGTTCAAGGTCTTTGCGACTGCCGCGAACGAGGAGGGCTCTGTCGTCAAGGCCATCAACGCCAAGGGCGCCGGTGCCTGGGCTCGCGCCAAGATCGATAAGCTTGCCGGCGTGGCTTCCACGTTTGGCGCCAAGGGCCTAGCCTGGATCGCATTCCGCGAGGACGGCTCCATCAACAGCCCCATCGTCAAGTTCTTCTCGGACGAGGAGATGGCCGCCCTGCGCGAGCGCATGGACGTCGAGCCCGGCGACCTTGTGATGTTCGCCGCCGGCCCGCGCCTGCTCTCCGACGAGATCCTGGGCGGCATGCGTTCCCACATGGCTAACGCGCTCGAGATCAAGCGCGAGGGCCACGACTTCCTGTGGGTCGTCAACTTCCCGCTGTTCCACTGGGACGAGGACCGCAAGGCTTACGCTGCCGAGCACCAGCCCTTCACCCTGCCGACCGAGACCGACATCGCCAAGATCGAGGCCAATCCGTTGGCAGCCGGTTCTTGCACCTACGACTTTGTCATGGACGGCTTTGAGGCCGGCGGCGGTGGCATGCGTATCCACAACGCCGAGATGCAGATGTCCATGCTCAAGCTCCTGGGCTTTACCGAAGAGCGTGCCGAGTCTCAGTTTGGCTTCCTCATGGAGGCGCTCAAGTTTGGTGCGCCCCCGATGGGCGGTTTCGCTCTGGGCCTGGACCGCGTGTGCATGCTGCTCACCGGCTCCGACTCCATTCGCGACGTCATGGCGTTCCCCAAGACGGCCAGCGGCTCCGACCTCATGTCGGGCGCCCCGAGTGCCGTTAGCGGCGCCCAGCTCAAGGACGTCAGCCTGCGCCTGATGTAGGCAAGCGGCTACATATTGCTTGCAACGAGGGAAGGACGTGTGCCTTCCCTCGTTTTTTATGCGCGGGCGTTGCGAGGGCATAGGTTGACCGGACGTGGCGGAAACTGTGTCCATCGTTGACGCTTGAAGTGGGATGCGGTTTCCATCCCGCCCTCAACAAGCATCTAACGCTACAATAACTATCACGTGGCTGGGTTTGCCGGCCGAATGTGCGACGTCGTGGGAGGGGACATGGTCGAGTTTACAAAGACGATTAAAGATCCGTTGGGATTGCATGCCCGCCCGGTTGCGCTGCTCTATGACATTATTGCCAAGCATCGTAGCAACGTATCGGTCAGCATCGGCGATCGCCATACCGACGGCCGCGATGTGATGGGGCTCATGGCTCTCTACGGCGAGTGCGGCGAGGACATCATCTTCCGCGTTTCGGGCGTAGACGAGGCTTCCTGCGTCACATCGATCAGAAACCTCTCGCTCTAAGCATGACAGGGCACCGCAAAGAGACAGTCTTTGCGGTGCCTTCTTTGTTTCATATAGGAAACTTTTTCGAAATCTGAATGGGGACCCTTTCCAAAAAGTTAACCACGTGTTAGTTTACTAAAGCGAACATAGGCGTGGTTAACTTTTACCGCGTCGATGTTGAGGACGAACTGACGTTAGGAGCCACTCATGTCTTGCGGACCGCAGATGCCGGCAATGCCGCTTTCGATGGTAAAAGCGGGCGAAACCGTGCGCGTGTCTCGTGTAAAGGGCAATGAGGATATGAAGCACCACCTTAAGGACCTCGGCTTTGTCGAGGGCAACGAAATCCACGTGGTGAGCTCGAGTGGCGCCAATATCATCGTCACCGTGCTGGGCGCACGCTTTGGCATCGATTCCAAGGTTGCCATGCACATCATGACCGTCGGTTAGTCGACGGTATTTCTGTACGCACTGAAAGGGGGACAAGTAAATGAAGACGTTGGGTGACGTTAAGGTGGGCGAGAGCTCCACCATCGTCAAGCTTCACGGTGAGGGTGCGCTTCGCCGCCACCTTATGGACCTGGGGCTCATCAAGGGCACTTCGTTCAAGGTCGTGAAAGTTGCACCGCTCGGTGATCCGGTCGAGATCAACGTGCGCGGCTACGAGCTTTCCATCCGCAAGGAGGAGGCCGCCGTCGTCGAGGTTCAGTAAGGACCCGCGACGTATATTTCTGCAGATAAAGTTAGGTTTTTCTAACTTAATGCTACAACTTTAAAGCACATTATCCAGCCTGCGCGGAGAAAGCAGCGCAGGCACACAAGGAAGAAGGATTGAATGGCGGACTCTCAGATCCATGTCGCGCTGGCGGGTAACCCCAACTGCGGCAAGACCACGCTTTTCAACCTGATCACCGGCGCCAACGGCTACGTTGGCAACTGGCCCGGCGTCACGGTTGAGAAAAAGGAAGCCAAGCTCCTGAGCGACAAGAGCGTCACGATTACGGACCTCCCCGGCATCTACTCGCTTTCCCCCTACAGCCCCGAGGAGCAGTGCTCGCGCGATTACCTCATGAGCGGCGAGCCCGATGTCGTCGTCCAGGTGGTCGACGCCACCAACCTCGAGCGCAACCTGTACCTGGCGCTTCAGGTTATCGAGACCGGCCTGCCCGTGGTCGTTGCCCTCAACATGGCCGACCTGGTCGAGAAGAACGGCGACAAGATCGACACGGACAAGCTCTCCAAGAAGCTCGGCTGCCCGGTCATGATGATCTCGGCCCTTAAGAACAAGGGCATCAACGAGCTGTTCGAGCAGGTCAAGAAGTCCGCTGCTTCCAAGGGCCAGGTGCCGGAGCACAAGTTCGATTCCTCCATCGAGGACGTTCTGGACCACATCGAGAACAATCTGCCGGCGAGCGTTCCCGCCAACAAGCGTCGCTACTACGCCGTCAAGCTGTTCGAGCGCGACGCGGACGCCTGCAAGCTCATCAACCTCACTAAGGAGAAGGCCGCTCGCGTCGAGCAGCTGGTCGCCCAGTGCGAGCAGGATTGCGACGACGACGCCGAGTCCATCATCACCGGCGAGCTCTACGGCGTGATCGCCCACATCATCGACGAGTGCCTCACCAAGGCTCCGGCCAAGATGAGCACCTCCGAGAAGATCGACCGTGTGGTTACCAACCGTATCTTGGGCCTGCCGATCTTTGTGGTCATCATGTTCTGCGTGTACTACATTGCCGTCTCTACCTTGGGCGGCACGGTGACTGACTTCACCAACGACCAGCTCTTTGGCACCGACGGTTGGTATGTGCTTGGTCAGGGCCGCGACGCCTACGATGCAGCTGTCGAGGCCGCGGGCGATGCTGCCGATTCGGTTGACCCGGCGCAGTACGGCCCCTATGTTCCCGGTATTACCACCATGGTCCACGACGCCCTTGTGGCGGGCGGTACCGAGGACGGTGGCCTCGTCGATTCGCTGGTCTGCGACGGCATCGTCGGCGGCCTGGGCGCCATCTTTGGTTTTGTGCCCCAGATGTTCCTGCTCTTTGTGATGCTGTCTTTCCTGGAGGACTGCGGCTACATGGCCCGCGTCGCCTTTATCATGGACCGCGTGTTCCGCCGCTTTGGCCTGTCCGGTAAGTCCTTCATCCCGATGCTCGTTTCCTCCGGCTGCGGCGTGCCTGGCGTCATGGCCACCAAGACCATCGAGAACGAGAAGGACCGCCGCATGACGGTCATGACCACCACGTTCATCCCCTGCGGCGCCAAGCTGCCGATCATCGCCCTGCTCATGGGTTCCATCATCGGCGATTCTGCCACTACCGCTGCGTGGATCAGCCCGCTCTTCTACTTCCTGGGCGTCTTTGCCGTCATCGCCTCGGGCCTCATGCTCAAGAAGACCAAGATCTTTGCCGGCCGTCCCACGCCGTTCGTTATGGAGCTGCCTGCCTACCACTTCCCGGCGATCCGCTCTTGGGCTCTGCATGTGTGGGAGCGCTGCTGGGCCTTTATCAAGAAGGCTGGCACGGTCATCTTCGCGTCTACCGTCGTTGTTTGGTTCCTCTCCAACTTTGGTAGCTACAACGGTTCCTTTGGCTTCCTGCCTGCGATGGACGGCATCCCCGAGGAGTTCATGGATTACTCCGTGCTTGCCCTGCTCGGTAACCTGATCGCCTGGATCTTCGCCCCGCTCGGCTTTAGCACCTGGCCGGCCACCGCGCTCACCGTCTCGGGCCTCGTTGGCAAGGAGAACGTTGTCGCCACTGCCGGCTCGCTGCTCTCCGTTGCCGATGCCGCCGAGACCGACCCGGGCCTGTGGACCGCGTTTGCCGGCATGTTCCCGACCATGGGTGCTTGCGTTGCGTTTGGCGCCTTTAACCTGCTGTGCGCTCCGTGCTTTGCCGCCATGGGCACCATCCGCAACCAGATGGACTCCGGCAAGTGGACCGCGATTGCCATCGGCTACGAGTGCGCCTTTGCTTGGGTGATTGGCCTGTTCATCAACCAGTTCTACAACCTGCTTGTCCTTGGCCAGTTTGGTATTTGGACGGTTGTAGCCATCGTTCTGCTGGTTGCGATGCTCTTCCAGATCTTCCGTCCCATGCCTAAGCACGCTTGGACCGACGAGGACGAGACCAACACCGCTTCTGCCACGGTTTCCGCCTAAGTCCGAATAAGGATTAGCCCCTTTTCACGAGCCCGGGTGTCCCAGCGACACTCGGGCTTTTTGGTGCAATGGGGGACAGATTGCTTTGCTCCAGAAGTTAAGATGTGACGTTTCCGCAGATAAAACCGACCAAAATAAACCTGTCCCTTTTTGGCAGGTGGAAGATGGGGTAAAGTAAGTAGTGGTTAA
>USJQ01000034.1 GCA_900554985.1 uncultured Collinsella sp.
ACGCTACGGCGCCGCCCCAGATCTATGCTCTTCCCGTCCACGTCCCTCGCGTTGTCGATGCCGCTCTCCACGATGGTCGTGGCGATGAGCACGTCGATCGTGCCCTCGGCAAACGCCTTGAGCGCGCGCTTTTGCTGCGCCGGGGTGCGGAAGCGGCTGAGCACTTCGACCTCGAGGCCAAACGGGGCAAAGCGCTCAAAGAACGTCTCGTAGTGCTGCTGGGCCAGAATGGTCGTGGGGCAGAGCACCATGACTTGGCGGCCGGAGTCCACGCACTTAAACGCCGCGCGCAGGGCAACCTCGGTCTTGCCAAAACCCACGTCGCCGCACAGCAGGCGGTCCATGGGCTTGGGCGCCTCCATATCGGCCTTAATGTCGGCGATGGCCTCCAGCTGGTCGCGCGTCTCGTCGTAAGGAAAGCTCTCCTCCATCTCGATCTGCTCGGGCGTGTCAGGCGGGCAGGCGATACCCGCGATTGATGAGCGGCGCGTATACAGGTCGACCAGGTCAAACGCCAGCTTTTTGGCGTTCTTGCGCGCCTTGTTGGTGGCGCGCGTCCAGTCGGCGGTGTTGAGCCTGGTCAGGCGCGGTTTGTCGCCGTCGGGGCCAACATAGCGCGTGATGCGGTCGACCTGCTCGAGCGGCACGTAGAGCTTGTCGCCGTCGGCATATTCCAGCAAAAAGTAGTCGCGCTCTTTGCCGCCCACTTCCTGACGCGCAATCTCGCTAAAGAGTGCGATGCCGTGAGTGGCGTGCACCACGTAGTCGCCCGGCTTAAACGGGAAGGTGATCTGCGTAATGTCCACCTTGCGGCGGCTGCGCGCGCGGTTGGCATCCATACGGGCGTTGAGGTCGGCGATCGAGAACACGGCCAGGTTGGCATCGGGCACCACCACGCCCTGCGGCAGGGCGGCATCGACAAAGGTCACGCGCCCGCGCGAGATGGTGGGCACGGCGGCACCGGCGGCAGCCTGGGCCGCGCCCGCCTCGAGCGAGCGGGCGTTGAGTGCGTCGGCCTTACGCTCGCGAATGGAAACGTGGGCCTCCTGGCGTGCGGCACGGTCGGTGGAATCCGCCGCTGCCACGCGCACGCGGTCGCCGATAGCGCCGGCATTTTCGGGCGCCGCGGTCAGCGATTCCTCAAAGGTAATGCCCTCGTCGCCAAAGGTGAGCTCCATCGACTCACGCGCGCCGCGGTCGGGAATGGCAAACACGCAGGCATAGCGCTTGCCCACGACCTCCTGGATGCGCGTCATAAAACGGTTGTCCGAGCCTGCGATGGCAGGCTGCTCAATCTTGAGCTCGGCCGTCACCGCGCCGCCGGCACGAATGAGGCTTACGTAGTTCAGGCGCTGCTGGGCACCAAAATCGAGCTGTTGAGCGCGCACGTACAGACCGTCCAGGCGGTCAATCCCCGCCTCGCCGGCACGCGCCTCGATATCCTCGTAGGCACGCAGGCAGTCGTCGAACAGCGAGCGCGGCTCGGATAGAACCACGAGCGCCTTGCCGCTCACGTGCGCCAGCGGGCTTACGGTCTGGCCGTACATCACCGGCAAAAAGCGGTCGAGCTCGGGCGTGACGATACGCGCATCCACCATCTCGAGCAGCGCTGCCAGCTTGCTATCGTCCTGGCTGGCGCGATAGAGCGCCACATGCATGTTGTGGACGGCCTCGTCGGTAAGCGCCAACTCGCGGCACGGGAAGATCTCGATACTGTCCTCGTTGCCAATGGTCTGCCCCGTGGAGCTCACCATGCGGCGGATGCGGTCAATCTCGTCGCCAAAGAACTCGATGCGCACGGGCGCCTTTTCCTGTGCGGGAAACACCTCGACGGTGTCGCCGTGCACGCGGAACAGACCGGGCGCGTCGGCGGCGCCGGCATTGGTGTAGCCCATGCCCACCAGGCGCTGCGGCACCTCGTCAAAAGGAATCTCCTCGCCCACCGCAAAAGTGGTGGACTCCCAGTAGCGACTCTCGACCGGCGGCACGCAGCGCAGCAGCGCACGGGCCGAGGCAACCATGATGCAGTTGTCCCCGCGCACGATGCGCCCCAGAGCCTCGCAGCGCTGCGCCACCACGGCGTCGTCGGGCGCCTGCTCGCGCCACGGATAGTCCTTGCGCTCGGGAAAGCGGCACACGTGTGCCAGGCCCACGTAGGCGGCAAGGCTGCGCGCGGCGCGATCGGCCGCGTCCTCGCCACTCACGATATAGACCGTCGGTCGCGGACGGCGCGCAAACTGGGCGGCCGCCATAAGCGTACGGCCCGACTGCGACACGGCCAGCGTCACGTCCTCGCCGGCATCGAGTCCGGCCTCGACGGTCTGCAAGGCCTCGGCAGTGTAGAGCTGCGCGGCTATACGGTGAATGAGCATGCTGTTCCTCCGGCATTGCAACGCCAAAAGCCCGCCGAGGCATGCTCGGCGGGTCGTTCGTCAAATTCGTTGCCTGTCATGGTAGCGCATGGAGAGGACTCCAGCTCAAGCGCGTGCCCAGCCCCGCAAAAAACGCCAGACGAAGATGCGTTCCGCCCTACCCCGCCACCCGTACGCTGGGACACAAATCTGCCAGCGGGCACTCGTCGCACTTGGGCTTACGGGCATCGCAAATCTCGCGGCCAAAGGTGATCCACTGGTGATTGACCGACTCCCAATACTCGTGCGGCAAGATCTTGAGCAGATCCTGCTCGGTCTTGAGCGGCTCTTTGGCGTGCGTCTTGGGACTCAGCATCAGGCGGTGCGCGATGCGGTTGACGTGCGTATCCACCGCGATGCCGTACCCCACGTTGAGCACGATGTTCGCCGTCTTGCGTCCCACGCCCGGCAGCTTCACGAGTTCCTTCATGTCGGCCGGCACCTCGCCGCCATAGTCGGCGACGATCATCTGCGCGGCCTCCACGGCGTGCTTGGCCTTGCTCTTATAAAAGCCGAGTGACTTGATGGTGTCTGCCACGTCAGCCACACTCGCCCCGGCCATGGCCTCGGGCGTGGGCCACTGGGCAAACAGCTTCGGCGTCACCTTGTTGACCTGCGCGTCGGTCGTTTGCGCCGAGAGCAACACCGCGATCAGCAGGCGGAAGGGATTCTCGTGGTCCAAAAAGCACTCGACCGGGCCATAGCGACGGTTGAGGCGCTCACACACCTCAACGGCGCGCTCGCGTTTGGCGGCATTGGTCTCGCGTGGCATAACGACTCCTCGGCTCAACGGCACAATAAACTTATGGGCACAATTGTCCCACGTCCGAGACGTTTACGCCTCCAAGAATGCGCCGGTCTGACGGCTCCACAGGCTCGCGTACTCGCCACCCGCCTCGACGAGCTGCACATGCGTGCCGTCCTCGACGATCTCGCCATCCGCCAGTACCACGATGCGGTCAAGCGCCGCCACGGTGGACAGGCGGTGCGCCACCACAATGGAGGTGCGGCCGCGCATCAGATTCTCGAGCGCCTCCTGCACCAACGCCTCGGACTCGCTGTCCAAGGCAGACGTCGCCTCGTCGAGCACCAGAATCGGCGCGTCGGTTAGGATGGCGCGGGCGATAGCCACGCGCTGACGCTGACCGCCAGAGAGCTTGACGCCGCGCTCGCCCACCATAGTGTCAAAGCCACGGGGCAAGCGGTCGATAAACTCGGTCGCATTAGCCAAGCGAGCCGCCTCGCGAATCTGCTCATCAGTGGCGTTGGGACGACCGTAGGCAATGTTTTCGCGAATGGAGCGGTGGAACAGCAGCGCCTCCTGCGGCACGTAGGCAACCTGACGGCGCAGGCTCTGCTGCGTGCAGCGCGAGACGTCCTGGCCGTCCACGAGCACGCGGCCGCCCTGTACATCGTCCAGGCGCAACAACAACTTGGTGAGCGTCGTCTTGCCCGAGCCCGATTTGCCCACCAGGCCCACGCGCTGGCCCGCCGCCACATGAAGTGTCAGGTCATCGAACACGCTCTCGCCCGCCGCAGCGTCACGGTACGCAAAGCTCAGCTGCTCAAAATCAATCGCGCCCTCGGTCACTTTGAGCTCGGGGGCGTCCGGGTCATCTGCCACCAAACGTGGCTCGTCCAGCACGCGCGTCATCTCGGCCGCATCGCCGAGCGCGCGGTTGATGCGCTGCATCATGGAGCTTACGTAGTTCAGGCGCATGGTGAGGTTATAGGTGTAGGTAAAGATCATGACGAGCGAGCCGGCCGAGATGCCAAACCACGCGTTGCCGCCCGCCACGAATACGCTCACCACGGCCATGGTGATGACGATAAGACCCGAGGTCGTAAAGTTGCGCTGCATCATGGCGTGCATCGAGACCGTCTCGGCATCGCGCGCGGCACGATCAGCGGCGTCGAACAGATCACGTTCAAAGTCCTCGCGCCCGCAGGTCTTGACGGCCAAGATGTTCGTGACCGCGTCGGACAGCACTCCCGACAGTTTGTTCTGAGCGGCGGACGTCGCGGCCGAAAGCGGCATGATGCGCTTGTACATAAGCCAGACAAACGCAATGTAGACGACCATAATGCCCACCAGGATCACGGTAAACGTCGGCACCACCGGTGCGAGCGCCGCCACCGTGCAGACAACCGAGGTGATGGTGGGAATGAGCGAATACACCGTCACGTCTACCAGCCCCGTATAGCCGCTCATAAAACGGCTCGTCTGGCTCACAAGCGATCCGCCAAAGCGGCTGGTGTGAAATGTCATGGATTGATTGGAGAGCGTGTCAAAGCACAGGCGCGCCAAGTGATAGTTGCCCGCAATCTCGAGCTTGTAGACGGTGTAGTCCTGCAGCTTGGAGAGGATCTGGCCCACTAGGTTAACGAGCACGAGCGCCAGAATGTAGGGACCAAAGACCTCAAACACCTGGTCGCCCGCCACGGGGCCGGCTTGAACGCGGTCGACAATGAGGGCCATCACATAGGTATTGGCAAACGTCAGCAAAAAGATGTAGCCCGCCGACCAGAACACCGAGAGAAAGACAAGCAGCGGCTTCGTGCGCGTGACGTCCCAAAAACGCTGTAGCGTGCGGCGCACGGTGGAGCGTTTCAGCGGACTGGTGCTTCTCTGAGACATGGGCTTCCTTTCGCGTCTGATAGGGCGAAACGCCATTGTTGCACATTGGAGCACGCTTCAGACAAGTGCGATACGAAAAGCGGTGGGGCGCCCGCGTTTGCGCCAGTGCCCCACCGTCTTGTTGCAATTAGTCCTCGTCTTCTTGGTCTGTGGGAAGGCCCGCGGGCGTGAGTCCCAAGATCTCATCGGCTTGGTCGGCGTCTTCCAGCGCGTCGATGTCCTTGAGCTTGCGCTCCATGACGTTGGTGCGCGTGGTGATGATACCCTCGACCGTTTTGCCCGCGGTCTCGATCTGCTGCTGGGCGCGGCGCAGCGCCTTTTGATAGCGCGGCAGCTCGGCCTTGACGGCGGAGAGCACGCGCAGCACGTCGTCGGTACGTTTTTGCAACTTAAACGTCTGATAGCTCATCTGCAGACTGTTGAGGATGGCCGCCATGGTGCTGGGACCGGCAACGTTGACGTGATAGTCGCGACCCAGGGTCTCGATAAGCCCGGGGCGGCTGACGACCTCGGCGTACAGGCCCTCAAAAGGCACGAACAGAATGCCAAAGTTGGTCGTCGCGGGCACGCTCAGGTACTTTTCGCAGATGTCCTTTGCCTCGCGCTTCACCATAGTGTCAAGCGTCTTGCGCGCGGCGGCGACGGCATCCGCGTCGCCCGACTCCTGGGCATCGAGCAGATGCTCGTACGCGTCGCCCGGGAATTTGGAGTCAATCGGCAGCAGTACGGGGTCGCCCTCGTCTACCGGCAGCTTGACGGCAAACTCAACGCGCTCCGAGGCGCCGGGCTTGGTGGCGACGTTTTCCAGATACTGGTCGGGCGTGAGAATGTCCGCCAGGATCGCGCCCAGCTGCACCTCGCCCAAAATGCCGCGCGCCTTGACGTTACCCAGCACGCGCTTAAGGTCGCCCACGCCAGTGGCGATAGATTGCATGTCGCCCAGGCCCTTGTACACGGCCTCGAGCTGGTCGCTCACCTGCTTAAACGATGCAGACAGACGGTCGTTGAGCGTGCGAGAGAGCTTCTCGTCCACCGTCGCGCGCATCTGATCGAGCTGCACGTTGTTGTCTTTGCGGATGGCGCCCAGCTGAGCATCGACCGTCTCGCGCACCTTGTCCAGGCGATGCTCGATGCCCTCGCGATTGGCGCCGAGCTGTTGGGCCGTCTCACGGCGCAGGTCATCCATCCGGTCACCAGCTTGCGAGAACTCGCGTGCGATGGCCAGGTAACGTTGCTGCTCCACGGCCGCATCGGTCGTCTGCTGCTGCGCGATGGCATTGGCCGTGCGGCGTGTTTCGGCCAGCGCGACGTTCAGGGCATCGAGCGCGTTGTTGGCCTGCTCGAGTGCTGCCAGCGTTTCCGCGCTACTGTCGCCACGCTCCCGCAACTCGGCACGAAGGCCCTTGAGCTGCAGGGCGCAAGCCACAGCACCCCCCACCGCCACCAAGGCGATCACAACAAGCACAATATCAATAGCAGACATAGACTCCGCCCAACAAACCCAATCGAGCACCAATCAAAACCGCGATCAATCTTACCCCGCCATACACACGGATCACTCACTGCGTTGCAGACAAATTTCTCTTAGAGCCGCGGGCGCTAAAACGCTAGCTCTCCCAGCCGGCGCGGATGGTTGTTATGACGTCACCTAGGCGCTGGCCCAGGGCCGCTAGATGTTGGAGCACCTCGTTGGGCGATGCACCGTTGAGGATGCACGTGAGGGCATACGACGCCAGAAAGATGGCCGCAAGCCCCAACGGGACGAGCACGATCATCGCCAAGGTGCGCAGGCGCTGGCCCACGCGGCGACGACGCGCACGACGCTTGTCGAACGCGAGCTCCTGCGCATATGAATCTTGCTGTACGGAATAGGCCTCTGGTGCCGATTCGCACCCGGGCACAGCTGCAGGTACAGCAGCGGGCACGACATTTTGCGCAAAGGGCTGGACTGCCGCCCCTTGCATTTGTATCTCCATGAGTCGTTGCTGCTGACGCAGCATGCGCTCAGCTTGTTGCTGCGGAGTCTCAAGAAACAGATCCATGCTGGCCTCCAAAATCGGAGCATTCGACGCTTACGACCAGCATCCCGCACCGCCATGACCGCGACAACGCAATCGCCGGCAATAGCTACAAAGTTTCTTTTGCTCAAAAGCTGTCGAAAAGCTCAACAACTCCCCTACCAGCACTTTCTCTGAGCTTTTTTCGCCAACAATCTTTTGGCCTCCCGCCCTGCGCTCCGCAGCAGCCAGCGCCAAGCGCTAGTAGTTCACCACCTGCTCCTCAAAGTACGCCTTGGGGTGGTTACACACCGGGCACACCTCAGGCGCCTCGGCACCAACATGCAGGTGCCCGCAGTTCAGGCACTTCCACACCTTTACGCCCTCACGCTCAAACACCTCGCCCGACTCGATGCGCTCGACGAGCTTGTTGTAGCGCTCCTCGTGGGCCTTCTCGACGGCGGCGACACCACGGAACTTTGCGGCAATCTCGGCAAAGCCCTCTTCCTCGGCGGTCTTGGCAAACTCGTCGTACATCGTGGTCCACTCGTAGTTCTCACCCGCGGCGGCATCGCGCAGATTGTCCAGGGTATCGGGGACGGCGCCATCGTGCAGATACTTAAACCACAGTTTGGCGTGCTCGGACTCGTTGCCAGCCGTCTCGGCAAAGATGTTCGAGATCTGAACGTAGCCGTCCTTCTTGGCCTTGGAGGCATAGTAGCGATACTTGGTGTGTGCCTGGGACTCACCGGCAAAAGCGGTCTCGAGGTTCTTCTTGGTTTGAGAATTCTCAAAATCCATAGGTGTACTTCCCTTCAACGCATGCCGCCCGTAGGCTTCGAGCGGCCTCGTCTTTAGGATGCCCTCATGCCGAAAATCTAAACCTTACAATCCTGTTCTTCAGATTTGCACGGGCTAGATGCTCAGCCAGCGATCGCCCTCGGCTCGGCAAAAGCCCTCACGCTCCAGGTCGGCCAGAATGCCCGCGACAAGCTCGCGCTCGACCGGTCCACGCCCAGCCGCCGCTTCCATCTCGTTAACGCCCACCACGGCATCAGCAAGCGTAATCCCCGCCGGCTGGCCATCGCGCGCTGCCAGCAACATGCGCACGATATGCGCGCGCTTTTGGCGACGTGAGCCCTCAAACTTTGATTGACGGCTATAGCCCGCCGAGCGCCTGGACGGATTGGGCAACGTCTTTTTTAGATATGCGCCGTAATCTAGCAACGCGTAATACCACGCGCGCGGCGTATCGGCATCATCGAGCGGCACGGCAAAGGGAGCGATCTCGTCGGTCGCCGCACCGGGGGCCGCCGGACAGGCCGCCTGAATCAGCGGCACCAGCTCGCGATCGGGAACAGCCGGTACATCGGGAAAGAAGTGATGCAGAAAGACCGTGCGCACGTTGGTCTCCAGATACACGCCTGGAAGGTCAAACGCAAACGACCGGATACCTTGCGCCGTTGCCGGGCCAATACCAGGCAGAGCGACCAAGTCACGCGTCTCACGCGGAAACTCACCGTCCCAGTCCTCCACAACGCGCTGAGCGGCCTTGTGGAGCGCCAGAGCGCGTCGGTTGTAGCCCATGCCCTGCCAAGCGTCCAAAACATCGGAAGGCGCGGCTTGGG
>USJQ01000035.1 GCA_900554985.1 uncultured Collinsella sp.
CCCTTGCTGCCGAGGACTACCCGACCGCATTTGCCGCCCTCGCCGCCCTGCGCGCGCCCATCGACCGTTTCTTCGATGAGGTCATGGTCATGGACAAGGACGAGCAGCTTCGCGATAATCGCCTTAAGCTGCTCAACCGCTTCGAGGCCGTTTTCTCCGGCATTGCCAACATCGGTGAGCTTGCCCGCAAAAAGTAAGCCAGCCTGCGCATAAGCGCAAAAGGAGCCCCGCATGGATTGCCCGGTTACCGCTCGTCCCACCGTTATCGTTATCTCCGACTCGCTCGGCGATACCGCTTGTGAGGTGGTGCTTGCGGCGTCCGGGCAATTTGATGAAGGGGCTTTTCGCGTTTTGCGCCTGCCCAAGGTGACCTCCGTGGAGCAGGTCAAGTCATTTGTGGGGCCGCGCGTCGATGCCGACCATCGCGATGTCGCCGTGTTCCATACCATTGTCGATCCGGCGCTTCGCGCCCGCGTGCTCGATTACCTGGGTATGCTGCATATCCGTTCGGTCGACCTGATCGGCCCGACGCTTGCCGTGCTGTCGTCGCTCATCGGTGTGCCGCCCAAGTGCGTTGCGGGCGTGATTCACAAGACCGATGACCGCTATTTCCATCGTATCGAGGCCATGGAGTATTTCGTTGAGCACGATGACGGGCGCGGTTGCGACGATCTGTCGGGTGCCGATATCGTGCTGCTGGGTGTGTCGCGTACATCCAAGACGCCGCTGTCGATGTATTTAGCCTATCAGGGCTACAAGGTCGCCAATGTCCCACTGGCGCATGGCATGGAGCCGCCGAAGTCGATTTACGAGGTTGACCCGATGCGGTTGTTTGGTCTGATCTCGACCGTCGATGTGATTTCCGAAATTCGCGATAGCCGCTTGGGCGATGACTACGCCCGTGCCGTTGCCGGCTCCTATGCCGAGCCCGAGAGTGTGCGCAGCGAGCTTGAGGAAGCCCGTGCCCTCATGAAGCGCCTAGGCTGCTTTGTGGTGCGTACCGATGGCAAGGCCATCGAGGAAAGCGCTGCCGAGATCATTAGCCACTTGGAGGAAATCCAAGATGCCCGTGCCCGCCGCGCCGCCCGCCGAGCCCAGCAAAGCTAGCTTATTGGGGTAGCTAAAAATGCCCGTCTCTAAAAGACTACCTAAAAATAATGCACGATATTGGTAAAGCGATTTAGCAATAAACTAGCATTTGACCTGCAAGCATCTTGCATTGGTATCTTCATAAGGTAACCAACTTTACCTACCGTTTACCGCCATATTTACCACGTTTACCAACCCCCGCGCCCTCTGCGCAAGCCCGCCCAAAACCCGCCGTATAGTACCCTCACGGCTCGCATTCGGCGGGTCGATTCGTTACCACGGTCGTGCGCGTAAGTGCATGGAAGGGGAAGTATCGTGAGCGATTGCAAGAGGGTTTACCGTTTTGGAACCGACGCCCAGGGCACCTGTGTCACCGAGGGCGACAAGTCCATGAACTTCGTGCTTGGCGGCAAGGGCGCAAACCTTGCCGAGATGAGCCGCATCGGCCTGCCGGTTCCCGGTGGCTTTACCATTACCTGCCAGACCTGTGTCGAGTACTCCGGTGCCGGCAGCGTCTGGCCCGAAGGCGCACTCGATGAGATCGTTGCCGCCGAGGCGGACCTCGAGGCACGTTGCGGCAAGAAACTCGGCGATGCCTCCGATCCGCTGCTCGTGTCGGTTCGCTCGGGCGCTCCGTTCTCCATGCCCGGCATGATGGACACGGTCCTCAACCTGGGCCTCAACGACGATTCCGTCCAGGGTCTTATCGCGCAGACGCAGAACCCGCGCTTTGCCTGGGACAGCTACCGTCGCTTTATCCAGATGTTCTCCAACGTCGTCATGGGCGTCGACGCCGACCTATTCGAGAACGCCCTGACCCAGGCCCGCCTGGTCGCCGGCGTTCGTGTCGATTCCGAGCTTTCGGCCGAGGACCTGCAGGAGCTCGTCGAGACCTTTAAGGGCATCTTCTCCGAGAACGTCGAGGCGACCCTGTATCCCGAGCTCGAGGTCGCCGACGGTAAGCCCGTTTTCCCGCACGATCCGGAGCTCCAGCTGCGCCTTGCCATCCAGGCCGTCTTTGGCAGCTGGATGAACGAGCGCGCCTGCATCTACCGCAAGCAGCACGGCATTTCCGACGAGCTCGGCACCGCCGTCAACGTCCAGGCCATGGCCTTTGGCAACAAGGGCGAGACCTCTGCGACCGGCGTCGCCTTTACGCGCAACCCGGCCGACGGCACCAAGGAGTTCTATGGCGACTTTTTGGTGAATGCCCAGGGCGAGGACGTCGTCGCCGGCATCCGAAACACCGAGCCCATCGCCGACCTCAAGACCACCTCGGGCCTCGAGTCCGCAGGCGAGGAGCTCGAGCGCGTGTTCCTGACGCTCGAGGATCATTACCGCGATATGTGCGATATCGAGTTTACCATCGAGCAGGGCAAGCTCTGGATGCGCCAGACCCGCGTGGGCAAGCGCACCGCCACTGCCGCCCTGCGCATTGCTATCGAAATGGTCGAGGAGGGCCTCATCACCCGCGAGGAGGCTGTGAGCCGCATCGATCCCGCGCAGCTCGACCAGCTCCTGCACCCGCAGTTCGACGCCTCCAAGAAGTACGAGGCCCTGGCCAGCGGCCTTAACGCCAGCCCTGGTGCCGCCGTGGGCGAGGTCGTGTTCTCGAGTGATGACGCCGTCGCGCGCGCCAACGAGGGCCACAAGGTCATTCTGGTCCGCTGGGAGACCAACCCCGACGACCTGAAGGGCATGGTCGCCGCCGAGGGCATCCTGACCAGCCACGGTGGCAAGACGAGCCATGCCGCCGTTATCGCCCGCGGCATGGGTACGCCCTGCGTTTGCGGCGTTGAGCGCTTCCACATTGACGCGGCAGAGAAGGTCGTGCGCATCGAGGGCAGCGACCGCGTGCTGCGCGAGGGCGATGTCATCTCCATCGACGGCACCCAGGGTATCGTCGTCGACGGCGCGGTTGACCTGGTCTCTGCAGAGCTCACCGGCGACCTGGACACCATCCTGTCTTGGGCCGATGAGATCCGTTTGGACGAGACCGACGGTCACGCCAACCACGTGCGCGTCAACGCCGACAACCCCGAGGATGCCGAGCTCGCGCTCGAGTTTGGCGCCGAGGCCATCGGTCTATGCCGCACCGAGCACATGTTCCTGGGCGATCGCAAGAACATCATCCAGAGCTTTATCCTGTCTGACGATGAGGCCGTGAAGCAGCAGGCCCTGGCCGACTTGCTCAAGGTTCAGACCGAGGACTTCCTGGCGATGTTCAAGACCATGTCCGGTCGCGATGTGGTCGTCCGCCTGCTCGATCCGCCGCTTCATGAGTTCCTGGATAATCCTCGCGAGCTCGAGGTCGCCATCACCAAGAAGGAGGCCGCCGGCGCTCCCGAGGAGGAGCTCACTGCCCTGCGCACCCGCCTGCGTCGCATTGACAGCATGGTCGCGTCCAACCCCATGCTGGGCCTGCGTGGTGTGCGCCTGTCCGTCGTCTTTAGCGATCTGCCTCTCATGCAGGTTCGCGCCGTTGCCACGGCTGCTGCCCGCCTTATCAAGGAGGGCGTCGGCCCACGCCCCGAGAGCCTGGTTCGGCTCGTTTCCATTACGGCCGAGCATGTCCAGACCCGCGAGGTCATTGGGCGCGTAATCGCCGAGGTTTCCGCCGAAGCGGGCGTCGAGCTCAACATTCCCGTGGGCACTATGCTCGAGCTGCCGCGCGCCTGCATGGTCGCCGACGAGATCGCACATCACGCAGATTTCTTCTGCTTTGGCACCAACGACCTCACCCAGACGACCTTCGGCTTCTCCCGCGACGATGCCGAGGCCAAGTTCATTCCGCTGTACCTGCACAAGAAGATCCTGAAGGACAATCCCTTCGAGACCATCGACACGGCGGTGCTGGAGCTCGTGCGCATGGCCGTCGAAAAGGGTCGCGCCACCAACCCTGGCATGCACTTTGGCGTGTGCGGCGAGCACGGCGGCGACCCCAAGTCCATCAAGGGCCTGTTTAACGTGGCCGATGTGGACTATGTGTCCTGCTCGCCCTACCGCGTGCCCCTCGCGCGCCTAGCTGCCGCTCAGGCCAAGCTCGAGGCCAAGCGCAACGCCTAGCCCCCCCTGCGCATCGACGCCTAGCGTAGCCCCCTTCATGCCGCCCGTCTCATTCGTGAGACGGGCGGTTATCATGTGCGGGTTTTGTCTTTTTGTCTGCGTAAAAAATTGTTCTTGCAGCAGAAACCCGCGCGTGTATACTCGAATACGTTTGTTCAACTACGTGCCGGCCAAGGTGGTACGGCACCTCTAGAAGAGTAAGGAATTGCACATGGATTACATCCGCGCAATCGAGCGTCAGCAGATCCGCGAGGACATTCCTCAGGTTCGCGTCGCCGACAACGTCAAGGTTCACTACCGCATTAAGGAAGGCGACCGCGAGCGTATTCAGGTCTTCCAGGGCGACGTTATCCGCATGGCCGGCGCCGGTGCCCGCGAGACCTTCACCGTCCGCAAGATGTCCTTCGGTGTCGGTGTTGAGCGTACCTTCCCGCTTCACAGCCCCAAGATCGCCAAGCTCGAGGTCGTTCGTCATGGTCGCGTCCGTCGCGCCAAGCTGTACTACCTCCGCGACAAGGTGGGCAAGGCTGCTCGCATCCCCGAGAAGCGCTAAGAAGATCGCAGCGTCTGTCCACTCGTTTGGACACAAGGGTCACCTTCGGGTGGCCCTTCTTTTTATCTGATTTGCATGCAAGGAGGGCCTGGTATGGCCAACATGACGAGCTCGGTTTCGGCATCGCAGGTTGCCGGTGAGTTGGCGAGCGCTACGTTTGAGGAGATTCCCGCCCTCGTGGAGCATTATCGCGAGGACCCACGCCAGCAGGTGATCAAGGCTTGTGAACGCGCCCTCAAACGCCATGCCAAAGAGCTTGCCGAGCGCGAGCGCGTCAATGACATGTACGAGCTTATGCATGAGCTTGGTGGCGATGGGGTGGTCGTTGGTGTCGACGAGGTGGGTCGCGGATCGGTGGCCGGCCCTTTGACGGTATGCGCCGTCTGTCTTCCTATGGAGCCGCGCGTCTGGGGTATCAACGATTCCAAAAAGCTCACGCCCGCGCGCCGCGAGTTGCTCTCAGTGAAGATTGCCGAGGTGGCGACGGCGATCGGTTTTTGCCATATCGCGCCGAAGGATATCGATGAAATGGGCATGGCCCGTGCTATCCGTACTGCCGTTGCGGGCGCCGTGGCCGATACGGGACTTGAGCCCGACTGCGTCCTCATGGATGGTAACCCCTTGGGCGCCGTTCCTAACGAGCGCGATGTGGTGAAGGGCGATGCCAAAATCGCCTGCATCGCCGCGGCGTCCATCATGGCCAAGGTCACGCGTGACGAGATGAGGGTCGAGTGCGACGCCGAGTATCCCGAGTACCATCTGGCCGAGTCGAAGGGCTATGCAAGCCCCGAGCATATCGAGGCCATTCGCAAACATGGACTTTGTCCACTGCACCGCGTGAGCTTTTGCGGAAACTTTCTGCAGACTGAGCGCCTTTTCTAGGTCAATTGTGGAGACAGGGACCTCTGGGGTTTTATAAACTTGCTGGTAACGGGCCGTATGCAACACCATTGCTGCGTACGGCCCGTTTTTTGACGGCATTTGGTCAGCTTTTGGTTTGCTTCCGGTACTTACCCGCATGAAAGGTGCCCTCATCATCGGGGCAATGCAGCGTGCGGGAAAGGAGACCCCATGAGTGCCGCAAGCCAAAAGAGCAAGACGCAGCAGCTCAAGGAGCGTTGGGAAAACGGCGAGCTCGACTGCGGGGCGATGACGCCCGAGTTTATCAAGGGGCTCAGTCCCCGCGAGCTGGGTATGCTGGGCGAGCTGATCACCATCGACTACTTTAACGAGCGCGGCTACTCCTTGCTGGAGCAGGGTTATCGTTGCACCGAGGGCGAGGCCGATCTGGTGCTGCTCGATGAGCTCGACGATGTCGTGGTGATGGCCGAGGTCAAGACGAGGCGCGTTGCACTGGATTGCAGCACGCGGGTCTTTCCCGAGGAGGCCGTGGACGCCCAAAAGCAACGCCGCTACCGCCGCATCGCAAGTTGCTATCTTATGGAGCATTATCCGCTCAAGGCGATTCGCTTCGATGCCGTGGGTGTCACCATTCGTGGCGGGCATATCGCCGAGATCGAGCATCAGTACAACGCTTTCGATTGGCAGGTGTCGTGATGGCGTTCGAGACGTTTGCCGTTCACGCGGCCTGCATCCGCGGCGTCGAGGCGATTCACGTCACGGTCGAGGTCTCGCTTGCCGGTGGCGTTCCGGGCATTCAGATACTCGGCATCCCGAGTATGGAGGTGATGGAGTCACGCGGTCGTATTCGCTGCGCGATGCGCTCCGCCGGGTTCGAGATCCCACGCTCGGGCATTACGGTCAATCTGGCGCCCGGCGATATTCGCAAGACCGGTAGCGGCTTTGATCTGCCCATCGCCATCGCGGTATTGGCGGCCGATGGTCAGATTCCCCGCGACAACCTCGATCGTTGTCTTATCGCAGGTGAGCTTGGCTTGGACGGTACGGTGCTTCCTGTCAAGGGCGAGGTGGCGTTTCAGCTATTAGCGCGTGATATGGGGCTGTCCTTTATCGCCGGCAGGTCTGATCAGCATGTGCCGCTTGCGGGCGTGGATTGCGGATTCATCGATCATTTGTCTCAGCTTGCTCATGGTATGGGCGATGCCGCGCGGCACTATTTGGATTCTGAGGGCGTCGAGGCCACCTTTGAGCCCGAGCTCGACTATGCCGACGTGCTGGGGCAGGAGGTTGCCAAACGCGGCATGGCACTGGCGGCAGCGGGTGAGCTCGGTTTGCTTATGATCGGGTCCCCGGGATCGGGCAAGACCATGCTTGCGCGCCGTATGACCGGCATCCTGCCTGAGCTTTCCGTTGAGGATCAGCAGGAGGCACTGTGCATCCATTCGGTTTTGGGTGAGAACATTGATGGCTTGTTGGCGGGACACCGGCCCTTCCGCAGTCCCCACCACAGTATTTCGACCGCAGGCCTTATCGGCGGCGGGCGTCCGGTGCATCCGGGCGAAATTAGCCTGGCTCATGGCGGCGTGCTCTTTTTGGACGAGCTCGCCGAGTTTCCCACCGGCGTGCTGCAGACGCTGCGTCAGCCCATCGAGCGCGGTTACGTGAGGATCGTGCGCGTTGACGGGGCCTTTACGTTCCCGTCGCGCTTTCAGCTGCTGGCTGCGAGCAATCCCTGCCCCTGCGGTTTTATGGGCGATCGCGAGGTACCGTGTCGCTGCTCAGCGGCGATGGTCGAGCGCTATCGGTCTAAACTGCGCGGTCCTTTGGCCGACCGTATCGACATGATGATCGACGTGACCCGTCCCGACCCCCAAGTGATTATCGAGGGCGCGGAGGGTATGTCGTCAGCTGAGTTGCGTGACTACGTTGTGCGCGGTCGCGCTTTTCGCGCTTGGCGCGAATCCCGTATGGACGATGCTGATGCCGAGGCCGAGGATGACGAGACACGGTCCATTGACGGCGTCGTTTCGACCTTTGAGCTCGATGATGCGGCGGAGAAGTGTGTGCTCGGCCTGTCGAAGCGCACGCATCTCACGGGCCGCGGCATCGTGCGCCTGGTGCGTATCGCGCGTACAATCGCTGACGTCGCCGAGAGCGAGCAAGTGACGCAGGACCACGTGCTCGAGGCGGCGATGTACCAGGGAAGGAGGGACCAATGATGGCCGAGGGGACCTTCGAGCTGCATCCAGGTGACGCGTTGTATCCCGAGACCGTTTTGGAGCTTTCTGATGTACCCCAGACGCTCTATGTGCGCGGCAACCCCGAGGTGCTTTCGACGCCCGCGCTCTCCATCATCGGCGCGCGCAAGGCCTCGCCGTATGGTCTTGCCGTGGCAGAGCTTGCGTCAAAGGTGGCGGTCGAGGCGGGAGTGACGGTAGTTTCGGGCGGCGCGGTCGGTTGTGACCAGGCCTCGGGTTGGGCTGCGGTCAACGCTGGCGGCAAACACGTCGTGGTGCTGGGGACGGGCGCCGACGTGGTCTACCCGCGTTCGAGTGCGGGGCTTATTACGCGCACGCTCGATACGGGCGGCGCGGTCGTGTCGATCTCTCCGTGGGGCATGGGTCCGCGCAAGTTTGCCTTTCCGCGCCGCAATCGCGTGATCGCGGCCCTGTCGCAAGCCCTCTTTGTTTCCGAGGCGGGTATGCCTTCCGGGACGTTTTCTACAGCCGAGGCTGCTATGGATTTGGGGCGCGAACTTCTTGTCGTGCCGGGGTCGATCCTATCGCCCGAGTCGCGTGGCACGAATTACCTCATTGCGAACGGTGCTTGCTGCATCATCGACGAGGAATCTATCGAGATGGCTATCTCACGCATCTACGGCACCCTGCGCTACTCGCGCCCCGATGCTCCCGGCATTGCCGACCTGGATCCAACACAGCAGACCGTGATGCATGCGCTCACCGCCTCTCCGCTCAAGGTCGACGACATCGCGGCGCTCGTCTCGCTCGATGCCGTCGGCTTACTTAAGCGCCTGGCTTCGCT
>USJQ01000036.1 GCA_900554985.1 uncultured Collinsella sp.
AATCTGCATACGGTCAATAACAACTTCGGCCACGAGAAGGGCGACGAATACATCCGTTCTTTTGCCCAACAGCTGGGGTGCGTGGCGTCCGAGACCTGCTTTGTGGGCCGCGACGGCGGCGATGAGTTTATCGCGGTGCTGTGGGATGCCGATCGGGCTGCCGTGGAGTCCTGTCTCGCTCGGGTTCGTGCGAACGTGAACGAGTATTCCGAGGCTCACCCCGACATGCCTATCAGCTATGCGGTGGGCTATGCGCTTTCCAGTGATTTTGATGAACCGCCTACGATGCGCGAGCTCTTTTCCCAGGCCGACAAAAACATGTACATCGACAAGAACCGCGTAAAGACAGCCGAGGCAGCCGGGCCGCAACGCGAGGAACGGTAAGCCTGTGACAAAGGGCATAGAAAGGCCTCCGCAGCTCGTGTGGCTGCGGAGGCCTTATTCGTTGCGGCGCATTGTGTTTGGGTCGCTGAGATGAGTCGATTTGCCCCGAAAGAGGAGGGCATTGACCTTAGAGTCATGCCCGACGAATGAGCGGCAAATCGGCCATCTCGGCGGGCCGAGCTACTCCAGCTCAAACGCTCCGGTGTACAGCTGGTAGTAATATCCGCGCTTGGCGATCAGCTCGTCGTGGTTGCCGCGCTCGATGATACGGCCGTGGTCCAGACAGATGATTGCGTCGGAGTTGCGCACGGTGGACAGGCGGTGCGCGATGACAAACGTCGTGCGGCCCTCCATGAGCTTGTCCATGCCCGCTTGCACGATAGCCTCGGTGCGGGTGTCAATGCTCGACGTGGCCTCGTCCAGAATCATTGCCGGCGGATCGGCGACGGCGGCGCGTGCGATCGAGATCAGCTGGCGCTGGCCCTGCGACAGCTGTGCGCCGTTGCCGGTGAGCATGGTGTCGTAGCCGTCGGGCAGGCGGGTGATAAAGTCGTCCGCGCCCGCGAGCTTGGCCGCCGCGATGCACTCCTCGTCGGTAGCGTCCAGGTTGCCGTAGCGGATGTTATCCATCACAGTGCCGGTGAACAGGTTCACGTCCTGTAGCACGACGCCCAGCGAGCGGCGCAGGTCGGCCTTGCGGATCTTGTTGACATTGATGCCGTCGTAGCGGATCTTGCCGTCGGCGATGTCGTAGAAGCGGTTGATGAGGTTGGTGATGGTCGTCTTGCCGGCACCGGTGGCGCCGACAAACGCGACCTTCTGGCCCGGCTTGGCAAACACGGACACGCCGTGCAACACCTCGTGGTCGGGCGTGTAGCCAAAGTCGACGTTGTCCATGACCAGGTCGCCGCGCAGCGGCACGTACTCGATCTCGCCGGTTGCGCGGTGCGGATGTTTCCACGCCCACATGCCGGTGTGGTGGTCGGCCTCCTCGAGCTGCCAGGTGTCGGGGTTCACCTGAGCGTTGACGAGCGTCACATAGCCTTCGTCGGCTTCGGGCTCCTCGTCGATAAGCTCAAAGATACGGTCGGCGCCGGCGAGGCCCATGACCACGGCGTTGATCTGCTGCGAGATCTGGCCGATCTGTCCGCAGAACTGCTTGGTCATGTTGAGGAACGGCACCACGACGGCGATGGACAGCGCCATGCCCGAGATGCTCAGGTTGGGCACGCCCAGCGCCAGGAAAATGCCGCCCGCCAGTGCGACCAGCACGTAGAGCAGGTTGCCCAGGTTCATAAGGATGGGCATGAGGATGTTGGCGTACATGTTGGCCTTCTGCGAGACCTCGAAGAGCTTTTCGTTGCGCTCGTCAAAATCGGCCTCGGCGGCAGACTCGTGGCAGAACGCCTTGACGACCTTCTGACCGTTCATGACTTCCTCGATATGGCCCTCGACCACGCCGAGCTCGGTCTGCTGCGCAATAAAGAAGCGCGCGGAGTTGGAGCCGAGCAGCTTGGTCATAAAGGTCATAAAGGCGACGCCGGCGATGATGACCAGGCACATCCACACGCTGTAGTACAGCATGATAAAGAACACCGTGACGATGATGATGATCGTCATGAGCAGGTTGGGCAGCGACTGGCTGATCATCTGACGCAGCGTGTCGATGTCGTTGGTGTAGTGGCTCATGATATCGCCGCGCTGGTGCGTGTCGAAGTAGCGGATCGGCAGGTCCTGCATGCGGTTGAACATCATCTCGCGCAGCTTCTCCAGCGAGCCCTGCGTGACGATAGCCATGGCGCGGTTCCAGAAGAGCGAGGACAGGACGCCGACGCCGTAGATGCAGGCGAGGGTGGTCACAAGCTGCAGAATCTTGGGCTGTGCGGCTTCCCAATCGCCCGACTGCCACGATTCGCTAATAATCTGCAGGGCGCTCTGCAAGAAGGTCGCGCCGATGGAGTTGATGATGGCGCAGAGCACCACGCCGGCGACGACAAGGGGCAAAAGCACGGGATAGAAGCCAAAGAGCGTCTTGATGAGGCGCGACATGGTGCCGCCCTTACGGTTGAGCGCGCGCTCGGCCGTCGTTGCCTTACTCATGTGCCTCGCCTCCTTCCTGGGTCTGAGCTTGCGTTGCGGATGCCTCGGTGTCGGCCTCGACGGCCCCTTCGCCCTCGGCAGACATCTTGTTTTGCGAGGTAAAGGTCTCGCGGTAGATCTCGCTCGTCTTGAGTAGCTCGTCATGGTTGCCGATCTGCGCGATACGGCCGCCCTCCATGACGATGATGCGGTCTGCGTCCTGCACGGAGCTGATGCGCTGGGCGATGATGAGCTTGGTCGTGTTGGGCAGATAGCTTGCCAGCCCTGCGCGGATCTTGGCGTCGGTCTTGGTGTCGACGGCGCTGGTGGAGTCGTCCAGGATCAAGATCTTGGGGCGACGCAGCAGGGCGCGTGCAATGCACAGGCGCTGCTTCTGACCGCCCGAAACATTAGAGCCGCCCTGTTCGATCCAGGTGTCGTAGCCCTTGGGGAAACCGTCGACAAACTCGTCGGCGCAGGCCAGATGCGCTGCCTCGCGGACTTCCTCGTCGGTGGCGTTCGGGTCGCCCCAACGCAGGTTCTCGGCGATGGTGCCGCTAAACAGTACGTTTTTCTGCAGCACCATGGCGACCTGGTGGCGCAGCGCGTCCAGGTCGTAGTCGCGCACGTCCACGCCGCCCACGCGCACAGCGCCTTCGGTGGTGTCGTACAGGCGGGCGATGAGGTTAACGAGCGTGGACTTGGCCGAGCCGGTGCCGCCGATGATGCCGATGGTCTCGCCGCTCGTAATGTGCAGGTCGATATCGTCGAGTGCCTGGCGCTTCGCATGCTTGGAATACTTAAAGCTCACGTGGTCAAAGTCGATGGAACCGTCGGCAACCTCGAGTACGGGCTCGGTCGGATCGGCGATCGTGGGCTCGGCGGCCAGCACCTCGGCAATGCGGTGTGCCGATTCGTCGGCCATGGTCACCATGACAAAGATCATCGACAGCTGCATCAGGCTCATGAGAATCTGGAAACCATAGGTAAAGGTCGAGGAGAGCTGGCCCACGTCGAACAGCGTACCCTGGCTCGTGATGATGAGCTTGGAGCCCAGGTAGATGATGACGACAAACGCGCCGTTGACGCAGATGTTCATCATGGGGTTGTTAAAGGCGAGCAGCTTCTCGGCGCGGGTGAAGTCCATCTGGACGTCGCGCGCGGCGGTCGCGAACTTCTCCTTCTCAAAGTCTTCGCGCACATAGCTCTTGACCACGCGCATGCCGGTGACGTTTTCCTCGACGGACTCGTTAAGGGCATCGTACTTGTGGAACACGCGCGAGAAGATGGGGCGCACCTTAAAGATGATAAAGAACAGTCCAAAGCCCAACAGCGGAATGATGACCAGGTAGACCATGGCGACGTTGCCGCCCATGATAAACGCCATGGTAAAGGCGAAGATCAATACCAGCGGCGCGCGCACGGCGATACGGATGATCATCATAAAGGCCTGCTGCACGTTGTTGATATCGGTGGTCAGGCGCGTGACGAGCGATGAGCTCGAGAACTCATCGATGTTGGCAAAGCTGAACGTCTGGATTTTGTAGAACAGGTCGTGACGCAGGTTCTTGGCGAAGCCGCAGCTCGCATGGCTGCAGGTGATGCCTGCCGCGGCGCCAAAAGCAAGCGATGTCAGCGCGATGAGCACCAAAAGGCCCGCGGTGGGAAGCATCTCGGCTACGGTGGCGCCGTCTTTGATGGCGTCGATCAGGTTGGCGGTGATAAATGGAATCAGCATCTCGCAGAGCACCTCGCCAAGCACGAGCAACGGCGTGGCAACGGTGACTTTCATATAGTCGCGGATGCTGCCCATGAGGGTTTTAATCATCCAGTTCCTCCCAGGTTACACGGATTTTCTCGAGCATTTCGGCGAGCCGCTCGCGCTCGTCGTGGGTGAGGGCACTAAAGGCTTGCTCTCTAAAGCGAATGCGGGCCGCCTGGTCGATGCGGGCGTTTTCCCGGCCGGTTTCGGTCAGGCGAATGGTGAGCTGCCGTCGATCCTTGGGGTTACGGCTGCGCTCGATGAGGCCGTTGAGCTCGAGCTTGGACAGGATCTCGGAAAGCGATCCCGGCTTGAGGTCGAAGTGCATGCCGAGCTCCTGCTGCGACATCTCGCCGCCGGGTTGCTTGGCCAGCAGACAGATGATGGGCGCCTTGCCGGATACGCCTCCGCCATGAAAGTGCATGTAATGGCCGCAAAAGCCCAGATTATTGAGGATGCGCTTGGCAAGCTTGTCTTCTGAGCTAACCGCTTCGGGTACATCCGCAGGCTGTGACGGGTCGCCGCCGGGCTCGTGCGGATAGACGAGTGGTTCAACACACATATCTAATCTTCGCTCCTTTCTTTAGTTAGGTAGTGGAATTGTTTTGTGCCTAACTAATCTAGGAGCATGAGAAATGAATGTCAAGGTACCAAACTAGTGGTTACGCGGTTTTACCAAACCGCGTAACGGCTCGACGCTGCAAGCGTTCCTAAGCGGCAATCTGACGTTCAATCGTCGGGCATGGCCACAAGGCCTATGCCCTCCTCTTTCACGCCACCTTGCTCACTTAGGAGCGTTTTCGCTGTCCGTCCTCAATCTGCGGCGCTGCCTCGGTTGGCATTTGGGTAATCCCTTGGGGACGGAGGAAAAACGGATCATTCTGGGCTGTGGTGACACCCTTCCGAAGTTGCTTTGCCCAAAACTATGCCGGATTACTACGATGAATTCGAAATCTCAGACCTCGGCATTGTTTTTCGGAAAATCACAAGCTGTCTACCTGCGGTTTGCTGGAGTGCAATTCGTTGTGGTTGGAGACTGGTGGTTTATCGTAGTAATCCGGCATAGTTTTGGAATGGTAGTAAATAGATGGCAGCTACTGTGCCGCTACCGCCGCGATTTGCCTCCCATTTCCGAAACCTTTCCGCAACAATTTGCCCTTCGCGCTGCTCGACTCCGCTCGCAACGTCCCCTGCGCTACACTTAGTCGCACTATGGCGACATCGCGCCACGCCCAATCCAAGGGGGACTTTCATGAAGAACACTCAGCTGCTGCTGATCAACGATATGTGCGGTTACGGCAAGGTTGCGCTTTCCGCCATGCTGCCGGTGCTGTCGCACATGGGCTACCGTATCCATAACCTGCCGACGGCGCTCGTTTCCGACACGCTCAACTACCCCAAGTTCTACATCCACGACACCACCGAGTATGTGCGCCAAAGCCTCGCTGTCTGGGAGGAGCTCGGCTTTGAGTTCGACGCTATCTCGACCGGCTTTATCGTGACCGAGGAAGAGACGCGCATCATTTCGGACTTCTGCCACCGCCGCGCGCAAAAGGGCACCAAGGTGTTCGTCGACCCCATTATGGGCGATAACGGCAAGCTCTATGCGGGCGTGCCCGAGTCCACGATCGGTCTCATGAGGCACCTGCTCGAGTGCGCCGACTACGCAGTTCCCAACTACACCGAGGCCTGTCTGCTCACCGATACGCCTATCGCCGAGCAAATTACGCCCGACGAGGCCCGTGCTCTTGTGGATGCCGTGCGTGTCCTGGGCGCCAAGTCGGTGGTCATTACGAGCGCTGTGGTCGACGGTGCGAATGTCGTCATCGGTTACGACCATGTGGCGGGGGAGTACTTTACGATTCCCTTCGAGCTGATTCCGGTCTACTTCCCGGGCACGGGCGACACGTTCTCGGCAGTGCTCGTCGGCCGCGTTATGGCCGGTTGGAGCCTGCAGTGCGCGACGAGCGATGCCATGCGTGTGGTAGCGGAGCTCATCGAGCGCAATGCCGACCAGGAGGATAAGTCCGCCGGCCTTCCCATCGAGGCCTGCCTGGATGTGATTGACCATGAGTAACGCCGACGAGAGCAGCACCGAGGCGGCGGACGAGAACAAGCCGCTCGGTGCCCCGCGCGGCAGGCGCCCACGTATTCGTATTAGCTGCGTGGACCAGCTGGGCACATGCCGCTGCCATCACGGGCACAAGCCGGGTGACGTCTTCGACTTCGACCGCGACCGCGGCAAGATGTGCGCCATGGCCTGCCATGTGGGCTTTCCCTATATCGATATCCTGCGCTATGGCGGAACCGTGCCTGGCAACGAGCCTGGTACGGCAAAGTTCTGCTGCCCCGAGGTCGATACGCTGAACGTCTGGCTCGCTGAGGTTGTCGACGAGTAATCGAGCGAATCAATCGAGCGAGGTTTTTCTCCCGTTTAGAGCGCGCTTGAACGCTCAAAGTGGGAGATCATCCACGCTCGTTTTATGCCGATGGCGTGGCACGTGCGTCCGCGTGCTCGCTTGCCTATAACTGCTCGAGCATAGCGGTGCAGCCGGCGAGCACATCGCGGTAGGTGGCATCGAAGTTGCCGGTGTACCAGGGATCGGCCACGTCGCCGGGACGATCGGTCCAATCGAGCAGGCGCGAGATCTTGCTATCGGGATCGCTGCCAAAAATGCGACGCAGACCGCGCGCGTTCTCGGCATCCATATAGACAATGTGGTCCCAGTCACCATACTCCGCGCGACGCACCTGGCGCGCACGGTGGGCAACGACAGGAATCCCGACTTCACGCAGCTTGGCAACGGTGCCACGATGCGGCGGATTGCCGATCTCCTCGGTCGAGGTCGCAGCGGAATCAATGGCAAACTCCGCCTCGCGTCCAGCGCGGCGCACCAGCTCGGTAAACACGGACTCAGCCATTGTCGAGCGACAGATGTTCCCATGGCAGATAAACAGTACACGTTGCATATGCGGTTTCCTTTCGATCGCCATCATCGAGCTCGAGTATCGCATTTACGCCTACGCCTACGCCTGCGCCCTCGCCCGCTTGCGCTCCCAACGTGCCAACTTAATCGTCACCAGCGTGAGTGCCCAGGCCACAAGCGAGAATGCGGCGCCCACTGCGCCCACGTACGCAATGCCAATGCTGCTTACCACGGCGCCGCCCACCGCGGTGCCAAACGAAATGCCGACATTAAACGCCATGGGTTCAACCGAACTCGCGAGTACCATCGACTTAGGATGGCGGTTGCGTGCCACGTCCATAAAGTGCGTGATGCACGAGACCGAGAACAGGTACATGAGCATCGCCAGGCTAAAGACAAAGACAAGTGCGAGCGGCATGGCAGCGCCTACGGCAAACAGCCCAAACAATGCCGCCGCCTGCAGCACAAACGTCACAAGCAGCGCCTTCATGCCAAAGCGCGCATCGATCCATCCGCCCAGGATGTTCGAGATTAGGCAGAACACGCCGTAGGCCATAAGCGTGGTACTGGCTTCGACCGTGCCCATGCCCAGCACCTGCTCAAGATAAGGCGTCACGTAGCCGTAGAACACATAGACCGAGCCCACGCCAAACAAAAAGATGAGCATGCCGGTGATGATGCTCGGCTCGCGTAGCAGACCCGCCTGCTCGCGAAAGGTGGCGGGCTCGTCGGTTTGTCCGGCGCGCGGCATAAACGCCACGAGCGCTCCACAGATCAAAACGGCAAAGGTTAGCGTGCCGTACATGGCCACGTGCCAATCGAGCGTGTCGGCCACAAACTTGCCGATCGAAGTGACAAAGACCATCGCCACAGAAAACGCACCATATACCACCGAAATGGCAAGCGAAGTTTGCTGCGGGGATAGAAGCTCAGGGATGTACGTTACACCCACGGCGAGCAGTGCGCCCGAGACGGAGCCCAGGATGATGCGCGAGGCGAACAGCACTTGAAAGTTGGGAGCCAGCGCCATGACCAAGTTACCGAGCACAAAGATAATGCTGTAGCACACGAGCAGCTGGTAGCGGCGGAATCGCCCCGTGCTGAGCGCAAGCACCGGCGTCGCGATGGCGTAGACCAGTGCGAACACGCTAATGAGCTGGCCCGCAGTGGCAAGTGATACGCCGAGTTCCGTCGCCAAGTCACTTTCGATGCCGATGACCACGAACTCGGAGCAGCCGAGCGAGAATCCCAACAGCACGAGCAGCGCCAGGCAGAGCTTGGTGCGCGCAGGGGAGAGCGTGGCGGCGGTTGACTTACTTTTAGGCGTGGTTGCGGCGATCAAGGTTGTCACTCCAATGTCGCATTGATAAGCGGGATTCAATCCCTGCAACTCTAACAGAATGTGACAAAGGGGCAGTCCCTTTGTCACATTGCGCTGCCGG
>USJQ01000037.1 GCA_900554985.1 uncultured Collinsella sp.
AGTTCAAGGTTGACGCTAGCGTTGGTAAGCCCCAGGTTGCCTACCGCGCGCCCGCTGGTCCCGACGTCGAGAAGGCTGAGGGCAAGTTCGTCCGTCAGTCCGGCGGTCGCGGTCAGTACGGCCACGCCGTCATCAAGCTCGAGAAGATGGAGGAGGGCTTCGGCTACGAGTTCGTCAACGCTATCGTCGGCGGCGTCGTGCCCAAGGAGTACATCCCGTCCATCGATAAGGGCATCCAGGAGGCCCTGAACACCGGTGTTATCGCCGGCTTCCCGGTCCTCGACGTCAAGGTCTCCCTGTTCGACGGTTCGAACCACGAGGTGGTCTCCGCCGAGGCCGCCTTTAAGATCGCCGGTTCCATGGCTATCAAGGACGCCCTCAAGAAGTCCGATCCGCAGCTGCTCGAGCCGATCATGGCTGTCGAAGTCGAGACCCCCGAGCAGTACATGGGCGACGTTATGGGCAACCTCTCCGGTCGCCGCGGCAAGATCGAGGGCATGGAGGATCGCAAGAACAGCAAGCTCATCCGTGCCAAGGTGCCGCTGGGCGAGATGTTCGGTTACGCTACCGACCTTCGCTCCCAGACCCAGGGCCGTGCATCCTACACGATGCAGTTCGACTCTTATGAGCCCGCGCCCAAGTCCATCGTGGACGAGGTCATGAGCAAGAACGCCTAAGTTCGAGCTCCCTGTTACGTAATCCGCGAGAACATCTCTCGCACTCTTTGGAGGTTTAAGTTGGCTACCCAGAAGATCCGCATTCGCCTCAAGGGCTATGATCACGAGGTCGTCGATCAGTCCGCGAAGCTCATCGTCGAGACCGCTCAGAAGACCGGCGCTCGCGTTTCCGGTCCTGTCCCCCTGCCCACCGAGCGCAACCTGTACACGGTTATCCGCTCGCCGCACGTGAACAAGGACTCCCGTGAGCAGTTCGAGATGCGCACCCACAAGCGCCTCATCGACATCCTCGACCCCACCTCGGGCACCGTTGATTCGCTTATGCGTCTCGACCTTCCCGCTGGCGTCGACATCGACATCAAGCTCTAAGCGATATCGCTCATAGCTTACAGAGCCCCGCTGCCATTACGGTAGCGGGGCTCTTTTGTTTTGCATGATGGGTTTGGATCGCCGGGTAAGGCTGCCGAGCGGCTGGCTGTGGCGACCTACTCACTCAAGGGGCGCAATGACGCTTCCTCAAAATGGAAGAATCGCAAGCCGTCTTCTGTTTCGATGCACGCACGACCAAAGCCATCGACCGTTTTAAAGATACCTCGCGCCAGCTCGTCACCGGCAGGGGAGCGGGCGATAACGTGCTTTCCAATCCAATTGAGGTGAGCGACATATTCGCCGTGGACGGGCGCGAGCGGTCCGGTGTTTTCTTCCATGGCGTTGAGGCGTTCTGCCCAGGCATCTACAGCGTCTATAACTGCGTGATAGACCTCATCGAGGAGTATGTCGACAGCAGGAACGTTCTCGTTAAGGTCCGAGAGACCGATTGCCGGCAGGCCGCCATCGGGCACCTCTTGGGGCGCATAGTTCACATTGACACCAATGCCACAGACGGCGAAAGGTTTGCCTTCGTTATCGCGTGCGGCCTCGACCAGAATGCCGCCGAGTTTGCGTCCACGCGCGACCAGGTCGTTGGGCCATTTGAGGCCAATCTCGTTTGCAAGACCCTGTTTTTCGAGCGCCTCGAGCACCGCTAGGCCGCTGACGGCAGCAAGACCAGAGTACTTCGCAGGATTAACGCATGGACGCAGGACAATCGAAAGCAATAGGTTGCCGGCGGTTGAATCCCACTTGTGGCCGCGCCGGCCGCGTCCTGCTGTCTGAGCCCGGGCGGCAAGTCCTGTGCCGTGCGGCGCTCCCTGTTTTCCTGCTTCGAGCAGGTCATCGTTGGTCGATCCGGTTACGTCGACTATCGTTAATTTGGCATCCATAACGGCTGCTACCTCCTTAATGAATAAGTGAATAACGCAATGGTGTCGAGAGAGACACAATGTGAAGCCTTTGTCGCATTTGGACAATTTAATGTTAACACGTTAACAACGACTGAAATGCGCTATCCTCTCTTGGTCGATGTAAACACGTCAACAACTCAAAGGAGGTTAGTGATGGGTTTCACGATTCTTGGAACAGGCTCGGCGCTTCCCAAGCGCAGTGTTTCCAATGACGAGCTGTCCGAGTTCCTCGATACCTCGGATGAGTGGATTTTTACCCGCACAGGCATCAAGAGCCGTCATGTGTGCACCACCGAGTCGCTCGACGACCTTGCCGTGGCAGCGAGCGAGCAAGCGCTCCAGACGTCCGGAATCGATGCGAGCCAGCTTGATCTTATCGTCTGTTCGACGACGACGGGCGATCATCTCGTTCCTGCCGAAGCGTGCGCCATTGCTGAGCGCCTGGGTGCCACATGTCCTGCTTTCGACGTTTCGGCGGCCTGTGCCGGCTTCGTATTTGCGCTCGATGTCGCCGAGGGCTATATCACCCGCGGTCGTGCCGAGCGTGTGTTGGTCATTGCTGCCGAGCAGATGACGCGCGCGCTCGACTGGACCGACCGCGCCACCTGTGTGCTCTTTGGCGATGGGGCAGGCGCCGCGGTGATTGAGGCTGGGGGAGACAGCCCCCTTGCCGTTGAGCTTTCGACGGCGCCCGACGTCGAGACGTTGTGCGTTCCCGGTCTGGTCGGCACCTCGCCGTTTAAGGCCTCTGCAGATAGCGAGAGCGTGCTGTCCATGAATGGCCGCCGCGTGTTCAAGTTCGGCGTCAACGCCATCTGCGACACGGTCCATAAGCTTGCGAGCGATGCGGGCATTTCGGTCGAGGGCATCGACCATTTTGTATTCCATCAGGCTAACGAACGAATCCTGAGTCAGGCGGTCAAGCGCCTCGGCGTGCCAGGCGAGCGCGTGGTTCGAACGCTGCGCGAGACCGGCAACATTTCGAGCGCCTGCATTCCCTTTGCGCTTGACCGGCTGGCACGCACCGACGCACTGAATGCGGGCGATACCATCGCCCTCGTTGGATTTGGCGCCGGTCTGGATATAGGTGGCTATCTACTTCGTTGGAAGTAGTCGCACATAGGAAATAAAAACGCCCCTAGGGCACAAACAAAGGAGAACTACCATGGCAGATCAGAAGACCTTCGAGCGCGTTTGCGATGTTATCCGCGAGACCGCCGGTCTTGACGACGTCGAGATGAAGCCCGAGTCCACGCTCGAGGAGATTGGTCTCGACAGTCTGGGCACCGTCGAGATCCTCGTCGCCGTTGAGGACGAGTTTGGCATCCAGCTCGATACCGAGGAGAACCCCAAGACGGTCGGCGAGTTCGCCGATACGGTCGAGGCGGCATTGGAGAAGTAGAGATGCTCAAGACTCCTCTCTGCGATCTGCTCGGCATCGAAAAGCCCGTGTTCCAGGGCGGTATGGCCTGGATCGCCGACGCCTCGCTGGCGTCCGCAGTGTCCGAGGCGGGCGGCTTAGGGATTATCGCGGCCATGAACGCCGACGCCAACTGGCTGCGCGACCAGATTCATGAGCTGCGCGCCAGGACGGATAAGCCCTTTGGCGTCAACGTCATGCTCATGAGCCCGTTTGCCGACGAGGTCGCGCGGGTCGTGATTGACGAGCGGGTGCCGGTCGTCGTGACGGGTGCCGGCAATCCCACCAAGTACATGAAGGCGTGGAACGAGGCGGGCATCAAGGTCATCCCGGTCGTTGCCTCGGTGGCGCTGGCGCGCCTCGTGGCGCGTCGTGGAGCCACTGCCGTGGTTGCCGAGGGTACCGAATCAGGCGGCCATATTGGCGAGACCTCGACGATGGCACTGGTGCCGCAGGTTGTCGATGCGGTCGATATTCCCGTGGTTGCGGCTGGCGGTATCGCCGATGGCCGCGGCGTGGCGGCCGCCTTTATGCTGGGCGCCGCCGGCGTGCAGGTGGGTACGCGCTTTCTGATCGCAGATGAGTGCACCGTATCGGAGCAGTACAAGGAGATGGTCCTGAAGGCCAACGACACCTCGACGCGTGCGACCGGCCGCTCGACGGGACACCCGGTGCGTGCCCTCAAGAGCCCCTTCACCAACGCCTACGCCAAGAGCGAGGCGGCGGGCGTAAGCGTCGAGGAGCTCGGGGCCATGGGCACGGGCGCCCTTCGCAAGGCCGCCAAGGACGGCAATTACGAAGAGGGCTCGTTTTTGTGTGGACAGATTGCCGGCATGGTCAACGAGCGCCAAAGTGCACGTGAAATCGTTGACGACCTGGTCGATGGCGCCGAGCACGTCCTGAAGGGTGCGTGCGCATGGGTGGCGTAGCGTTTCTGTTTGCCGGCCAGGGCGCCCAGCACCCCGCGATGGGCGTCGACCTGATCGAGGCATCGCCGGCCGCCGCCGAGGTGTTCGCCATTGCCGACGAGGTGCGCCCGGGGACGAGCGAACAGTGCCGAAGCGCCTCCAAGGAGGAACTCTCGCAGACCGAGAACACGCAGCCGTGCGTGTTCGTTCACGATCTGGCAGCGGCTGCCGCCCTGCGTGAGCGCGGCGTGGTACCTGCCGCCTGTGCGGGTTTTTCGCTTGGCGAGGTCGCCGCGCTCACCTTTGCGGGGGCGTTCGATACGCGAGCGGGCTTTGAGCTCGTGTGCGAGCGCGCGGCGCTGATGGCCGCGGCTGCCGAGCGCCATCCGGGCGGCATGCGCGCCGTCATCAAGCTCGATGCGGCGCAAGTCGAGAACCTGGCAAAACAGGCCGGCGAGGACTGCTGGCCGGTCAACTACAACAGTCCGCAGCAGACGGTTGTTGCCGGAGCGCCCGAGGCGCTGCAGGAGCTCGACGTCCTAGTAAAAGAGGCTGGCGGCCGCGCTATGAAAGTCGCGGTGTCGGGCGCATTTCATAGCCCCTATATGGCCGAGGCGACTGAGGGGCTGGCGACGTATATCCAAGCCGGCCACGCGCCGTCACCGCTGCTGATTCCGGTCATGGCAAACATGACGGCGGCGCCCTATCCGGCGGACCCGCGAGCGGCATCGGATGTCTTGGCCAATCAGGTGAGTCATGCCGTTCGTTGGGTCGACACGCTGCATACTCTGCAGAATCAGGGCATCGACACGTTTATTGAGGTCGGCCCTGGCAAAACGCTGTCGGGCCTGGTCAAGCGTACGCTGAGCGACGTTCGCGTGTATTCGTGCGAAACGGCCGAGCAGGTCGCAGCTATTGCCGACGAGCTCGCATAGTCCACAGGGCTGTAACCCGAAAGGAATGACATGGGCAACTTGAACAACGGCGCGCTCGAGCGCAACGACTCACGTCGCGTGGCACTGGTCACGGGCGGCTCGCGGGGTATCGGCCGCGCCTGCGCTGGCGGTCTGGCGGAGGACGGCTTTGATATCGCCGTCGTCTATGTCGGCAGCGTCGATGCGGCGCGCAAGACGTGCGAAGCCTGTGAGGCGGTTGGCGCCACGGCACGCGCATATCAATGCGACGTGGCCGATCCCGCTGCCGTCAACGCGTGCGTGGAAGCGGTCCTCAACGACTTTGGTTCCATTTGGGCGCTCGTCAACAACGCCGGCATCACCCGCGATGGCCTGCTCATACGCATGGGCGATGACGCATTCGATCGCGTGCTCGATGTCAATCTCAAGGGAACATTCAATATGACGCGCGCGCTCACCAAGACCTTTATGCGCCAGCGCGGCGGTTGCGTCGTCAACATGAGCTCGGTCGTGGGCCTGATGGGCAATGCCGGGCAAGCCAACTACGCTGCTTCCAAGGCAGGCGTGATAGGGCTTACCAAGGCGGTGGCGCGCGAGCTTGCGCCCCGCGGCGTACGAGCGAACGCGGTCGCCCCCGGGTTTGTCGAGACAGATATGACGGCAAAGCTCTCGGAGAAGGTGCGTACGGCAACCGAGGAACAGATTCCCCTTAAGCGCATGGCACGTCCCGAGGAAGTGGCCGGCGTGGTGCGCTTTCTCGCGAGCGATGCGGCTACATACATTCCGGGCGAGGTCGGGCGCGTCGACGGCGGAATGGCGATGTAGAAACCAGGGCCGAAGAACGGCTTGGATGAGGAGACCATGATGGAACAGAGAGTTGCAATCACCGGCATCGGTGCCGTATCGCCGCTCGGCAACACCGCGCTTGCCACCTGGGCGGCCATGTGCGCCGGGACCTGTGGCATCGGCCCGATCACGCACTTCGATACCGATGCGTTTACCGTCAAGGTGGCGGCCGAAGTCAAGGGCTTTGACGGCAACGAGTACTTTGGCAAGCGTGACGCCAAGCATCTGGACCCCTGCGTTCAGTTTGCGATGGCGGCTTCGGACGAGGCAATGCACGATGCGGGCTTTGATGTCGAAGGCGCCATCGATCGTGAGCGCCTGGGCGTCTACGTGGGCTCGGGCGTGGGCGGCATGACGACGCTCGTCGACAACGTCCACACGATCGCCGATCGTGGACCTCGCCGCGCATCGCCCTATATGATTGCGATGATGATCCCCAACATGGTTTCGGGCAATATCGCGATCCGCCACAAGGCAAAGGGACCGACCCTGCCAGTCGTGACTGCTTGCGCGACCTCGGCCCATGCGGTGGGCGAGGCGTTCCGCGCAATCAAGCACGGCTATGCCGACGCGATCCTCGCGGGCGGCGCCGAGGCGGCCATTATCCCCGATGCCGTTGCAGGCTTTACGTCCTGCCGCGCATTGACCACCAACCCCGATCCTGCGACGGCTTGCCGCCCGTTCGATGCAGACCGCGACGGCTTTGTGATGGGCGAGGGCGCTTGCGTGCTGGTACTCGAGAGCATGGAACATGCGCAGGCGCGCGGTGCGCACATTTATGCCGAGGTCGTGGGCTACGGCAACACCGATGATGCCTATCACATCACGAGCCCCGATCCCGAGGCTGCCGGCATTGCCCGTGCGATATCGCTGGCGGTGGCCGAGGGCGACGTTAAGCCTTTCGAGGGCCTCTACATCAACGCTCACGGCACCTCGACCAAGCTCAACGATTCGTCCGAGACGGCGGGCATAAAGCGTGCGCTCGGCGAGGACGCGGCACGCGCCGCGCACGTCTCGTCGACCAAGTCGATGACCGGTCACATGATCGGCGCCACGGGTGCCATTGAGGTCATGGCCTGCGCCATGGCGCTCGAGCAGGGCGTGGTACCCCCGACCATTAACTACCACACGCCCGATCCCGCCTGCGATCTTGACTACACGCCCAATCGCGCGGTTCGCGCCGACCTTACCTGGGCGCTTTCGACCAACCTAGGCTTTGGCGGGCACAACGCCGCCATCGCGCTGCGTAGATATACGAGGAGCTAGAGCATGGATTCCAAAAGACTTGCCGAGATAGCCGATGTTATGGAGGACCGCGGCCTCACGCGCGTGCGGGTTGAGGAGCCCGATGGCACCGCGGTCGAACTTGAGCGCGCGAGCGCCGCACAGCCGGTTGCCGTGCCCATGCCTATGCCGAGCGCCATGGCCGCTCCGGTTGCGGCTCCCGCAGTCGCGCCTGCCGCACCGGAACCCGCCGCGCAGACACCTGCCGCCGCACCGGAGCCCAAGGGCACCGAGGTGACCGCACCCATGGTCGGCGTTTTCTATGCTGCCCCGGCGCCGGGCGACGAGCCGTTTGTGCACGTGGGCTCCAAGGTCAAGGCCGGCGAGACCCTCTGCATCATCGAGGCCATGAAGGTTCTCAACGAGGTGACGGCAGAGGCGGATGGCGAGGTGCTCGAGATCTGCGTGGCCGACGGCGACCTCGTGGAGTTTGGCAGCTGCCTCATGAGGATCGGATAGGTGATATCCATGAACAAAGAAGAGCTCAAGAAGCTATTGCCGCATCGCGATCCGATGCTTTTGCTCGACGAAGCCGAGCTGGTGGGCGACGAGGCCCACGGCAAGATCACGATTACGGGCGACGAGTACTTTTTGCAGGGGCATTTTCCGGGAAACCCGGTCGTCCCCGGCGTGATTCAGTGCGAGATGCTCGCCCAGAACTGCTGCGTGCTGCTGATGGGCGATGAGGAGGCGCGCGGCGCGACGCCGTTCTACACGAGTCTGGACAAGGTGCGCTTTAAGCGTCCGGTGCGCCCGGGCGACACGGTGGATCTGGTGTGCTCCATCACGCGTGCGCGCGGGCCGTTCCGCTTTGCGACGGGTACTGCGAGCGTCAACGGTGAGGTTTGCTG
>USJQ01000038.1 GCA_900554985.1 uncultured Collinsella sp.
AACAACGGTTTGACTCCGGCGGGGTACGAACGCTCGGCCGAGGTCGTGGCCCTTTCAGTCGAAATCGACCACGAGGACGCTCGGGAGGCGGCGTGCCGAACATTTAAAGACGCAGCACTGGACCTCAAAGTCTCTGCTCCGCGGATTACCGCGCTGGTCAAAGCCGGAAAACTCGATGTTGAACTCGTCGACGGCCGTCGGATGATAACGATAGACAGCATCGAGCGCTACGCCGCCCAAGACCGCCACGCCGGCAGGCCAAAGAAGTTCGTCGCAGTCCAATAACCCCCTCACTTTCACCGACTACTAGAGCCGCTCACCAAACCAACATGCGCTCTGGGCAAATAGGTTGAACGTTTCGTGCGAGAATGCCCCACAGTAAACAAACTTGCACCAGAGCGTAAGGGGCTGGCATACACATGCAGACGGTCTACCGGGTATACGAGGGAGCGCGCGAGCCGCATCGGCTCGCCGTCGAGCGTACGGCCGAGGTGCTCGGCTGTGGCGGCCTGGCGCTGATCCCGACCGAGACGGTCTACGGTGTCGCCGTGGCAGTCAACGCCTTCTCGGACGCCGTGCCCCAGGATACAGGCGAATTCCCATCGTGGCCGCGCGATCCGCAGGCTGCCGTCAATGGCGCCGCGGTCCCTGCGCTCGGTACCGGCTACCGCCGTATCTTCACTCTCAAGCAACGTCAGCTCACCCAACCGGTCGCCTGGCTGGTCGATGGCGTCGAGGCACTCGACCGCTATGGCGTGGATATCCCGGAAGATGCCCGCGTACTTGCGCGACGATGCTGGCCGGGAGCCCTGACTATCGTGGTCAGGGCGGCTCCCTGCGTGCCGACCTTTATGCGTGCTGCCGACGACACCGTGGCCCTGCGCGCTTCGGCCTCTCCCGTGGTCCAAGCGCTCATCCGCGCCTGCGGCAGTCCCCTCGCCTGCACGAGCGCCAACACACACGGCGCGCCCTCGCCGGCAAGCTTTGCTGCCGTCGAAGGTCGCATCCTGGAGGGGGTCGATGTTGCCGTCGACGCCGGCGAGACCCCGTGTCGCGACGCCTCGACCATCGTGTCGTTCCAGCACGGCGGGCTCCAGATCCTGCGCCAAGGCGCACTTCCCGCATCAGAGATCGAACGGGTCCTGTCCGACCCGATGCAATAGAAAGGTGTAAGCGATGTCGTTGAATCTGGGCAGCCTGGGCATGGAAGATGCCTCGTTTAACTTTGGCGGTTCCTACATCATGGCGCTCGACTGCGGCACCACCTCGGTACTTGCGACCATCGTCGACGAGTACGGCTGCATCGTCGCGCAGGCACGTCGTAGCGTCAAAACCAGCTTCCCGCGTCCCGGTTGGATAGAGCAAGACCCCATGGAGGTGCTTGCCAGCCAGATCGGCGTGATGATGGAGGTCCAGTTTAAGAGCGGCATCCATTCTGACCGCATCGCCGCCATCGGTATCTCCAACCAGCGCGAGACCACGGTGGTGTGGGACCGCATAAGCGGCCAACCCATCTATAACGCCATCGTGTGGCAATGCCGTCGCACCGCACCTCTGATCGACGAGCTGGTCGAGCGGGGCGCAGAAGAGCTGGTGCGCTCCCGCACGGGACTCACGCTCGATCCGTATTTCTCGGCTTCCAAGGTGCAGTGGATCCTCGACAACGTCGACGGTGCGCGTGAGAGCGCGGCGGCGGGCGACCTCATGTTCGGCACCATCGACACCTGGCTCATCTACAACCTCACCGGCAGTCAGGTCTTTGCCACCGACTACACCAATGCCAGCCGCACGGCGCTCTTTAATATCCATACGCTCGATTGGGACGACGACCTGCTGGCGCTCTTTGACGTTCCACGTTCCATGATGCCCGAGGTTCGCTGGAGCTCGGGCGACTACGGCCGCGTCGCGAGCGACATCATGACCAACATGCCTCCCATCATGGGCGTGGCGGGCGATCAGCAGGCGTCGCTGTTCGGCCACTGCTGCTTCCATCCCGGCCAGACCAAAAACACCTATGGCACGGGTTGCTTTATGCTCATGAACACCGGCGACGAGGTCGTCGAATCCAAGAACGGTTTGGTCTCCACGATCGGTATCGCCGCGGACGGCAAGATCAGCTATGCGCTCGAGGGTTCTATCTTTGCCGCCGGCTCAACCATGAACTGGCTGCGCAACAACATGGGCATCATCTCGAGTGTGAGCGAGTCCGCGCAACTCGCCGCTTCGATCAACGACAACGAGGGCTGCTACTTCGTTCCCGCCTTCGCTGGCCTGGGCGCTCCCTGGTGGGACCCGCGTGCCCGCGGTATCGTGTGCGGCCTGACCGGTGCCTCGAGTCGCGCGACCATTGTGCGTGCGGCCTGCGAGTCCATGGCCTACCAGAGTTATGACGTGCTGCGCGCCATGGAGCAGGACGTGGGACTTTCGATTGAGCGCCTGTCCGTCGATGGCGGCGCCTCACGCAACGAGTTCATCATGCAATTCCAGGCCGACCTGCTGGATATCCCCGTGCTGCAATGCGAGACGGTGGAGACCACGGCAATCGGTGCCGCGTACTTGGCGGGCCTTGCTGTCGGCTATTGGGAGGATTTGGAGGAGCTGGAGCAAAACGCTCAGATCGTCAAAGTCTTCCATCCTCACATGTCCGCCGAGCGCCGTGAGAGCAACCTCGCTGGTTGGCGTGATGCCGTCAAGCGTTCGCTCAACACCGCTCAGTAGGGTTGCGACGAGCTGCTCGATACAACAAACCGTTAAACTTATGCACGGCGCGAGGCAACAATGTCGCCAGGCGTCTTGTCAGCAAGGCCATCTTCCGGCCGCAACGAAAGGGGCATCAACCCATGACCGTCACCTACGATACGTCCCGTGTGACCCTTGTCGATCACCCACTCGTCCAGCACAAGCTGTCGATCTTGCGCGACAAGAGCACCGGCACCAACCAGTTCCGCCAGCTCGTGCGCGAGCTTGCGCTCTTTGACGGCTACGAGGCCATGCGCGACCTGCCCATGGAAGACGTCGAGGTCGAGACCCCCATCACCACTGCCACGTTTAAGCAGCTTGCCGGCAAGAAGCTCGCCATCGTTCCTATCCTGCGCGCGGGCCTCGGCATGGTCGATGGCATCCTCGACTTGGTACCCTCCGCTCGCGTGGGCCACATCGGTATGGAGCGCGACGAGGTCACCCACGAGCCGCATGAGTATTACTGCAAGATGCCCAAGGATATCGATCAGCGCATCTGCCTGGTTGTCGACCCCATGCTCGCCACGGGCGGTTCGGCCGAGATGGCCATCAGCTACCTGCGCGAGCGCGGTGTCAGGGATATCCGCATGCTGTGTATCGTCGCCGCGCCCGAGGGCCTCAAGTCACTGACCGAAAAGGACCCCGACGTACATATTTATACGTGCGCCATCGACGACCATCTCAACGAGGCCGCCTACATCGTTCCCGGCCTGGGCGACGCCGGAGACCGTATCTACGGTACGCTCTAGTCGTTGGGCCTTGTCGGCTACGGTCACAAATACGAAGAAATGGTGCGCGCGGGCGAGCAAAAGTCGTCCACGCGCACTTCTGTTAACGGACGTTTTGCGCTGAGGGGTTCGAAAAAACGTATTACCGTACCTGCGGCATAAAGAAGGCCTTAAGAAAACGTACAGGTGCGTATTAACCGTTTGTTTTACGGTTGTACTTTAGCGATTGGCTCGTACAATAGTCACCAATGTTTGGCGGGAACTGTTCTGTGAAGCGTTAAAAAGGAAAGTGAGGACGCCAGTGTTTCAGGTAGCCGATCTGCTCACTATCGTTGCAGGCGCCATCGCGGGCGCAATCGCCTTTCTTCCCTTTGTTTTTACGCTCAAGCCGGTTCTTGACGATAAGCAGAATGCGGACATGCTCAAGGGCATGATGAGTCTGGCGGTCTCGGCAATCGCCCTGCTCGTCTTTACCTTGGTTGTGTTTGCGTTGTTCGGAGAGGCATTTCGCATGTTCCTTCTGGGCGAGGCGATCGGCTTCGTGGCCTTTATGGCCGCCTGCACGGTTCGTGTCGCCAAGGCGCTGCGAGATCCTCATGAGGTCGAAAGGTAAGTCGTGGAAATTTTTGAAAAGCTGCCTGATGAGATTAATCATCTGGTCAGCGAGTTCAGCTCCACCCCCGTCGTGGGCGATCTAAGCTGCGGCATCACGCAGTACTCGTTTTGGCTGATCGTCTCCACGATCGTGCTCCTGATCGTCCTGGCCGTGTTCAAGAAGAAGCAGACCCTGGTTCCCAAGGGCTTCTTCGTCAACGGTTTCGAGTACATCATCGAGTACGTCGAGAACGATATCGGCAAGGGCGTTGTGGGTGAGAACTGGAAGAAGCACTTCCCGTTCCTGTGCTCGCTTTTCCTGTTCATCCTGATCAATAACATGATCGGCCTGATCCCGGGAATGAAGCCCGGCACCGGCGCAATCGGCTCCACCGCCGCGCTCGCCATTTTCGCCTTCGTGTACTTCATCTACTACGGATGCAAGGCTCACGGCGTGATCGGCTACATCAAGAGCCTCGCCCCGCAGGGCGTGAGCTTCCCGATGAACGTGCTTGTGTGGGTCGTCGAGCTTTTCTCGACCTTCCTGCGCCTCATCACGCTCGCCGTCCGTCTGTTCTGCAACATGTTCGCAGGACACGTGGTCATGGGCTCGTTCGCCATCATGGCGAGCATGTTCATGCAGCCGCTGCTTCAGCAGGTTTCCGCGGCCCACGCCGTCGGCGCCCTGCCTTCGCTGGCCTGGCTTGCCATCCTCATCCTGATCTATGCGATCGAGCTTGTGGTCGGCGCCATCCAGGCTTACGTCTTCACGGTCCTTACCGCCGTGTATGTCTCCGAGGCAGAGGAGGTCGCGGAGGAGGAGTAGTCTTCCGTTCGCGCCTTAAAGGTAAGGCAATTCGTTAAACCGCCGGTGCCCGTACCCATGGAGCCCGGCAGTTATAAAAAGGTTATCCTGCGTGAAATAAGACACGCACGACAAAGGAGGAATCGTGGGAGTTATCGGTTACGGTCTCGGTGTTATCGGCGCTGGTCTTGCTATCGGCCTGTCTGCTCTGGGTGCTACGGGTGCTATGGCCCGTCAGCCTGAGGTCCAGGGCCGCGTGTTCACCGTCTTCATCATGGGCTCCGCCTTCGGCGAGGCTCTGGCTCTGATCGGCTTCGTTGTCGCGCTGATCGTTAAATAGCACGGAGCGTCAAGTATGAATCTTTCATCCCAGAAGAGCGCGATCGCACTCTCCGCGTCCGCGGCCGCGCTGCTCATGCCGGTTTCCGCGTTCGCCGAGGACGGCGCCGCCGGTGCGGACATCCTCATCCCTAAGATGGCGGAGTTCATCCCGGCGCTTATCGCCTTCCTGATTATCTGGATCGTGCTGGCCAAGGTCGCCCTGCCGGGCATCATGAAAACCATGGAGGAGCGCGGCAAGAAGATCGAGGAGAGCCTCGACGAGGCCGAGAAGACCAAGCAGGAGGCTATCGCCAAGCGCGCTGAGTCCGACTCGATTGTCACCGACGCCCGTCGTCAGGCTGCTGACATTGTTCTCGAGGCCCGTAAGGACGCCGAGTCCGAGCGCGCCCGTATCATCGAGGCTGCTCACAAGGAGGCCGAGGAGATTATCGCCAAGGCCCATACGACCGTCGAGGACGAGCGCAAGTCCATTTACGCCGGTGCCGCGAGCTCCATCGCCGACCTGTCCGTTGCCGTCGCCACCAAGATCGTGGGCGAGGCACTCGAGGACGATGCCGAGCAGAAGAAGCTCATCGAGCGCTACATCCAGGAAGCAGGTAGCCTGAATGCCGACTAGCCGCTATCAGGACAAGGTGCTCGAGACCTACGCGCGCTCCCTTCTGGAAGCCGCTAAGGCCGAGAGCCATGTGTTCGAGGACCTCGAGATGATCGAGCGCTTGGCTTCCGCCAGCCCCGAGATCATCGCCGTGCTCGACACCATGTCCAAGCGCGACCAGCTCGACCTTCTTCCCAAGGTGGCAGCTGCCTTTAAGTATGTTGCCGAGGAAGACGAGGATGTAGTGGGCGTGACCGTCACCACGGCGATCCCGCTCGACGACGAGCTGCGTCAAACCATCACTAAGAAATGCGAGCAGGACTTCGGCCGCAAGGTATTCCTTATCGAGCAGGTTGACCCGTCTATCGTGGGCGGCCTGGTGCTCGAGGCCCGCGGCGAGCGTCGTGACATTTCCGTCAAGACGCAGCTGCGCATCGCGCAGGAGACCCTCGCAAACTCTGCTAATTCGTACGGAGGTGAAGCCTAATGTCCGAAACCCTCAATGCCCAGGATATCGCCAAGAAACTGCAGGAGCAGCTCACGAGCCTCTCCGCGACGGTCGATACGCATGAGGTTTCAACGGTCGACGAGGTAGGCGACGGCATCGCGCGCGTCTCCGGCCTCAAGAGCGCCATGGCAGGCGAGCTTCTGGAGTTCAAGAGCTCCGATACCGGTGAGACCGTCTTCGGCCTTGCCCAGAACCTTGACCGTGACGAGGTCGGCGCCGTTCTGTTCGGTGCCGTCGACTCCATCAAGGAAGGCGACGAGTGCCGCACCACTGGCCGCATTATGGATATCCCCGTGAGCCGTGCCATGCTCGGCCGCGTCGTCAATCCGCTCGGCCAGCCCATCGACGGCCTGGGCGACATCGTCGCCACGCACCGTCGCCCCATCGAGTTCAAGGCTCCCGGCGTCATCGATCGTACCCCGGTGTGCGAGCCGGTTCAGACCGGTCTGCTCGCTATCGACTCCATGGTGCCTATTGGCCGCGGTCAGCGTGAGCTCATCATCGGCGACCGTAAGACCGGTAAGACCGCCATCGCCATCGACGCTATCCTCAACCAGCGCGGCAAGGGCATGGTCTGCATCTATGTCGCCATCGGCCAGAAGGCCTCCACGGTTGCCAACATCCGCGAGACCCTCGCTCAGCACGGTGCGCTCGACTACACCATCATCGTTTCGGCCACCGCTGCCGATTCCGCCCCTATGCAGTACATCGCGCCTATGGCCGGTGCCGCTATCGGCGCGTTCTTCATGTACAACGGCGAGGACGGCAAGCCCGCCAGCGAGACCAACCCCGGCGGCCACGTGCTCGTCATCTACGACGACCTGTCCAAGCAGGCTGTGGCCTACCGTCAGATGTCGCTGACGCTGCATCGTCCGCCCGGACGCGAGGCCTATCCTGGCGACATCTTCTACCTGCACTCTCGTCTGCTCGAGCGTGCCGTCAAGATGTCCAAGAAGAACGGTTACGGCTCCATGACGGCACTGCCGATCATCGAGACCCAGGACGGCGACGTCTCGGCCTACATTCCGACCAACGTCATTTCCATTACCGATGGTCAGATCTACCTGCAGTCCGAGCTCTTCTTCCAGGGTCAGCGCCCGGCAGTCGACGTGGGCATCTCCGTGTCCCGCGTCGGTGGCGATGCGCAGACCAAGGCCATGAAGCAGGTCGCCGGCAACCTCCGTCTGGACCTCGCTTCGTACCAGGAGCTCGCCGGCTTTACGCAGTTCGGCTCCGACCTCGACGAGGCTACTCAGAAGCAGCTTACCCATGGCGCTCGCATGACCGAGCTCCTGAAGCAGCCGCGCTACAAGCCGTTTGAGGTTGGCGAGCAGATCGTTACGCTGTTCGCTGGCAACGAGGGCTTCCTGGATGACCTGGAGATCGCCGACGTGCTGCCCTTCCGTGCCGAGCTCATCGAGTACATGGACAATGGCTTTGGCTCGCTGCTCGACAAGGTTCGCGCCAAGAAGATCGATGATGACACCAAGGCTGAGCTCTTGCGCGTCATCGGCGACTTCAAGCATCAGTTCATGGCCAAGCACCATTCGGATGTTTCTGGATCAGAGGAGAACTAAGCCCCATGGCCAACCTTCGCGACATTAAGAAGCGAATCTCCTCGGTTACCACGACCAAGCAGATCACGCGCACGATGGAGATGGTCTCTACGGCCAAGATCCGTCGTGCCCTCGATCGCTCCAAGCAGGCCGAGCCCTATAAGGAGGCGCTGACCGACGTCATGTTGACGGTCGCCGGCGACGCCTCCTGTTCGGGCACCGATCCCATGCTGCAGAAGCATGAGAGCGTCAAGCATGGCCTGATTGTCGTTA